>JBAPMC010000097.1:0-1944 GCA_049278415.1 Solirubrobacteraceae bacterium | reverse complement strand
AGGATGTACCGCTCACGCTGCTGTGCAACAAGGCTGAGCTGTTGCTGTGTGAGGAAACCTGCTGGGTTAGTGACCTGCGCCCGTTGTGGACTCATGAGGACCAGACGGCACGGCTGATTGAGGTGGTGCACGAGCGGGGTCTCGATAACGCAAGGCACGTTGGGGTGAACCTCTCCAGTTATCACCTCAAGCCGCGCTATGCGCTCGAGCTGATGCGCGCGCTTCCAGACGCCGAGATGGTTGATGTGTGTGAGGCGCTCGATGACCTGCGCCTAGTCAAGAGTCCTGCGGAGATCGCGCTACTGCGCAAAGCCGCCCATGTCGCCGACGTTGGTGTGATGGCAGGCATCGACGCAATCGGTCCCGGTGTCACCGATTGTGAGGTGATGGCCGCCATCCAAGAGGCGGTGGCTCGGGAGGGTGGGGAGTTCCCCGCCTATCCCACGCTCGTCGATGCGCGTGGCACTCTTCACGGGACCCCGGTCGGCAAGGTGCTCGGCAACGGCGACGTGGTCTACCTGGAGGTAAGCGGTGTGGTGCGCCGCTACCACTGCAACATCTCGCGAACCGTTGTCGTGGGAGAGCCCTCACCGCGCGTGCAAGAGCTCTATAGCGTTGTGCGTGATGCGCTCGATAGTGCCACTGAGGCGCTACAGCCTGGAACGAGGGTCTCGGAGATCGTTGAGCTCGTAGCCGAGCTCCATCGTGGCTATGAGCAGAACACGTGGGGACGCTTTGGCTTCAGCATGGAGATCGCCTACCCGCCGATCTGGATAGGGGCGCTCAGCCTGATGCGGGGAGACCCGCACGTGATCGAGCCGGGCATGGTGATCACAATGGAGCCCGGCCTGTCCTACAGCGACGGCGCCACGATGATGCTTGGCAACAACGTGCTCATCACGGAGCAGGGCCCCGAGGTGCTCAACGAGGTGCCCGTGGAGCTCTTTTGCAAGTAGGAGCACTCTGATGCCACAGCGCGACACCGTCCATTGGTACGCAGGTCCGTCCACCTTCTACCGTGCTCCGGCGCTCTCAGCGGGCGAAGTTCCCGCAGGGACGGTGGCGGTGCTCGGCGTGCCTTTGGACTCCTGGACGCTGGGTCGCAATGGTCAGCGCTACGCGCCGCGGGCGATTCGCGAGGCGTCACTGTACTTGGCGGGCTATTACGGGCTGCAAACCGAGCCAGTTGGCTATGTAAACGTCTCCGATGGTTGTGTTTGGACGGTGCCCGAGCAGCCGCGTTTGTTCGACGCAGGCGATGTGCGCATTCACCAAGGCGACGTCCACGCGCAGATCGAGGCGATCGCCGCGCCGGTCGCCGAGATCACCGCGCGCGGCGCAATGCCGGTGGTGCTCGGCGGTGACCACTTCGTGCCCTATCCGTCGTTCATCGGCTTCGCGCGGGGGGTGCGCGCCGGCACGCCAGATGCCAAGGTGGGCTTCTTGAACATCGACGGCCACTTCGACTTCTGGGATGAGTTCCGCGACATGGGGCGCCTCAACCACGGTACGTTCGCACGACGCATCAGCGAGCACGAGGCGGTTGGGAACATGGTGTGGTGGGGCTTGAATGGGACGAACATCGCCGAGCCCGAGCAGTTGCGCATTTGCCGCGAGCGGGGCTTCGTCGCCTACACCGCCTCCTCGATTAGGCGGCGTGGGGTGCTCGAGACGATGCGTGAGGCTCTGGAGGTTGCATCTGAGGGAGTCGATCGGGTGTATGTGACGTTCGACATAGACGCCACCGACGGCGCCTATGCTCCAGGCACCCACTCGATCGTTGTGGACGGCCTCACCTCGGGCGAGGTGCTGGCTGGGCTGGGCGTCATTCGCGAGTTCGAGAATGTTGGAGCATTTGACATATGCGAGATGATCCCACAATACGATGTTGGGGGAGGGCGTACCGCAAGGTATGCGGCGCACGCGATCCTCACAGTTATCGGT
>JBAPMC010000096.1:0-5694 GCA_049278415.1 Solirubrobacteraceae bacterium | reverse complement strand
CTCGAACAGCGTGACGCTATGGCCCGAGCGGCGCAGCTGCTGAGCCGCTGCCATGCCGGCGGGGCCTGAGCCGACCACCGCGACCGACTGGCCGCTCTCGCGGCGGGGTGGCTCGGGCTTGACCCAGCCTTCGCGGAAGGCCCTGTCGATGATGGCCTGCTCGATCTGCTTGATCGTCACCGAGTCGCCCTCACGAATCTCAAGCACACATGCCGCCTCGCACGGAGCGGGGCACAGACGACCGGTGAACTCCGGGAAGTTGTTGGTTGCGTGCAGCTGAGCGGTCGCCTCCTGCCAGCGGTCACGGTAGACGAGGTCGTTCCAGTCGGGAATCAGGTTGCCAAGCGGACAGCCGTTGTGGCAAAACGGCACACCGCATTCCATGCAACGCGCGCCCTGGTCGCGCAGCTCCTGCACCGGTCGCTCCACCACGAACTCTCGGTAGTCGTGCGCGCGCTCGCGCGGATCACGATAAGTGATCCCGTGGCGCTCGATCTGCAGGAACCCGCCAAGCTTGCCCATCAGGCAACAGCCCCCTCGGCCTGCTCCTCTTCGGCTTCGGACAGCTCCCGCAGCACGCGCTTGTAGTCGTGGGGCATCACCTTCACAAAGGCGCCAGAAGCCAGTAATTGCTCGAAGCGCACGAGCACGTCGCGCGCGACCGGCGAGTCGGTGTGCTGCGCGTGCTCCTCGATCATCGCCCTCAGCTCGATCGCATCGGCGCTTGAGATCTCATCGAAGCCAACCATTCCCATGTTGCAACGGGCTGGGAACTCCCCCGTCTCATCGAGCACGTAGGCGATACCGCCACTCATCCCCGCGGCGAAGTTACGGCCGGTAGGACCGAGCACCACAACACGTCCGCCCGTCATGTACTCACAACCGTGATCGCCAACGCCCTCGACAACGGTCCAGGCGCCCGAGTTGCGCACTGCAAAGCGCTCACCAGCGAGACCCCTGAAGAAAGCGCGACCGGCGGTGGCTCCGTAGAGCACAGTGTTGCCAACGATCACATTCTCCTGTGCGATGAAATGCTCGCCCACATCACGCGGCGGGCGTACCGAGAGCACGCCGCCGGAGAGTCCCTTGCCGGTGTAGTCGTTAGTGTCGCCCTCGAGCTCGAAGGTGACACCGGGCGCGAGCCAGCCACCGAAGCTCTGCCCGGCCGAGCCGCGCATGCGCACGACGATCGAGTCGGGGGGCAGGCCCTGCGCCCCACACGCTCGCGCTATGTGGCTCGAGAGGATGCCGCCAACACAGCGGTTGACATTGCGAATCGGAAGCTCAATCTCCACGCGCGCATGCTGCTCGCCCGCGTGAGCGTTGCCGTCAGGGGCGCCTGCGGGCGGTGCGCCGCCAGCCTCTATTACCGCCTGTGAGCGCTTCACGAGCTCCCAGTCGAGCGCGTCGTCGAGCACTGCCGGGGGCGGCTTGACGCGATGGCGCACCGTCCCCTCAGGCAGCTCAATGTGGGCGAGGACATGTGTTAGGTCCACTCCGCGCGCCTTCCAGTGCTCGATCGCATCCCTTGCGCTGAGGAGGTCCACACGGCCGATGGCCTCATCGAGTGTCCGCAACCCGAGCGAGGCGAGGATCTCACGGACTTCCTCGGCCACGAAGAAGAAGAAGTTGACGACATGCTCGGGACGGCCCTTGAAGCGCTTGCGCAGCTCCGGGTCCTGAGTGGCGATGCCAACAGGACATGTGTTCAGATGGCAGGCGCGCATCATGATGCAGCCGGTGGCGATCAGCGGAGCGGTTGAGAAGCCCATCTCATCGGCGCCGAGCATCGCAGCGATCACAACGTCGCGGCCCGTCTTCAGCTGCCCGTCGGTCTGTACCACGATGCGCGAGCGCAGGTCGTTGAGCAGCAGCGTCTGCTGGGTCTCCGCCAAGCCAATCTCCCATGGCACGCCGGCGGACTGGATCGAGGAGAGCGGCGAGGCGCCGGTGCCGCCATCGTGACCGGCGATCAGCACGCGATCGGCATTGGCCTTGGAGACACCAGCAGCAACCGTGCCTACCCCAACCTCCGAAACGAGCTTGACCGACACTTGCGCCTCGGGGTTCGAGCAGCGCAAGTCGTAGATCAGCTGCTTGAGATCCTCGATCGAGTAGATGTCGTGGTGCGGTGGCGGGGAGATCAAGCCCACGCCGGGGGTTGTGTGGCGGATCGAGCCGATATAGGCGTCCACCTTGTGGCCGGGAAGCTGACCGCCCTCTCCGGGCTTGGCGCCCTGGGCCATCTTGATCTGAAGCTCATCGGCGTTGACCAGGTAGTGGATCGTCACGCCAAAGCGCCCAGAGGCCACCTGCTTGATGGCTGAGCGGCGACGGTCGCCGTTGGGATCAGGCTGGAAGCGCGCCGGGTCCTCCCCGCCCTCGCCCGTGTTCGAGCGTCCGCCTAGGCGGTTCATCGCGATCGCGAGTGTCTCGTGCGCCTCGCGGGATATGGAGCCGAGGCTCATCGCGCCGGTGCAGAAGCGCCTGACGATCTCCTTTGCGGGCTCAACCTCACTGAGTGGGATCGCTTCATGTCCTGGATCAGACCCCTGCTTGCCGATGCGCAGCAGTCCGCGCAGCGTGGCCTTGCGGGCAGCGTCCTCATTGACCGCCTCGGCATACTCGCGGTACTTCTGGAAGGCGGGGCTGTTGCGGGCCTCGGCGTTAGCGTCAGAGTCGCCCTCGAGGGCCGCTGTGACGTTGCCATTGGCGGAGCGCACAGCGTGCTGAACGAGCGCGATCGTCTCTGGATTCCACATGTGATGCTCGCCGTCGCGTCGCCACGCGTATACGCCACCTACTGGCAGCAGATCGTCCTGTATAACAGGGTAGGCACGCGTATGGCGCT
The DNA here is from genome assembly GCA_049278415.1 of Solirubrobacteraceae bacterium. Classification (GTDB taxonomy): domain Bacteria; phylum Actinomycetota; class Thermoleophilia; order Solirubrobacterales; family Solirubrobacteraceae; genus Palsa-744. The sequence continues at coordinate 2,843 of JBAPMC010000096.1, read as the reverse complement.
CGAGCGCCTCCGTCGCCAGCACCTCAAGGCCAATGCCACCAATGCGCGACGCCGTGCCTGTGAAGTGGCGGTCGATCAGCTCGGGCTCGAGGCCAACCGCCTCGAAGATCTGAGCCCCACGATAGGACTGGATCGTTGAGATCCCCATCTTGGAGATCGTCTTGAGCAGTCCCTTGCCGATCGCCTTGATGGTGTTCTGGGCCGCTTGCTCGGGGGCAAGCGGAATCTGTGGACCTCCATCCTCCGAGGGACGCGTGATGCGCCCCTGCATGACGAGCTCGTCAAGCGTCTCCAGCATCACATACGGGTTGATCGCGCTGGCGCCGTAGCCGATCAGGGTGGCGAAGTGATGGACCTCCCGCGGCTCACCCGACTCGAGCACGATCCCAGCCCGTAGGCGGGTGCCCTCGCGCACGAGGTGGTGATGGACGGAGGAGACCGCAAGCAGCGAGGGGATCGCCGCCCTTGCCGGCCCAAGCAAGCGATCGGAGAGGATGATGATGTTGACCCCCTCGGCAATCGCCTCGTGCGCCTGCGCACACACGCGCGCGAGCGCCTGCGCCAGCCCCTCGGGGCCTTCGGCGATGGGCCAGGTGATGTCGAGCGTTCTCGATGAGAAGACATCGTGAGAGATATGGCGCAGCGTCTCGAGCTCTCGGTTGAGCAGGATCGGCTGTTCGAGCAGCAGCTTGTGCGCGTGCTCGGGGGTCTCGTCAAACAGGTTGCGCTCGGTGCCGAGGCTCGTGGCGAGGCTCATCACGATTTCCTCGCGGATCGGGTCGATCGGCGGGTTTGTGACCTGGGCGAATAGCTGCTTGAAGTAAGAGAACAGCGGCGGCGCCTGATCTGAGAGCACCGCCAGCGAGAGATCGTTGCCCATCGAGCCGATCGGCTCTGCAGCCTCGCGAGCCATCGGCTCGAGCAGCACGCGCAAATCCTCCTGGGAGTAGCCGAACGCGCGCTGGCGCCTGCGCAGCGGCTGGTCTGAGAGCGTCACCTGCTCGGAGGCAGGGAGATCGGCAAAGCGCACCGCATTGCGCGCATACCAGTCGCCGTAAGGCTTTCTGGTGGATATCTCGTGCTTGACCTCGCCGTCCTCAACCACACGGCCCTGCTCCAGATCGACAAGAAACAGCTTGCCGGGCTGCAACCGCCCGAGACGCTCGATCTGATCGGCAGGAATGTCAAGCAGCCCGATCTCCGAGCCGAGCACCACGTGCCCGTCCTTGGTGAGCACCCAGCGTCCCGGTCGCAGCCCGTTGCGGTCAAGCGTGGCGCCCACCACACGCCCGTCCGTGAATGCGACTGCGGCGGGCCCGTCCCACGGCTCCATAAGGCAGGAGTGGAAGGCGTAGAAGCCCTTCAGCTCCTCCGGCAGGTCGCTGCGATTGCGGTAGGCCTCTGGGATCATCATCATCACCGCGTGCGGGAGCGAGCGCCCCGCAAGCATCAGCAGCTCGAGCACGTTGTCGAAAGTGGCTGAGTCCGAGTTGCCTTGGGTGACCACCGGGAGGATCTTGGGCAGATCCTCCCCAAAGAGATCGGAGGCAAGCTCCGACTCGCGTGCGCGCATCCAGTTGACATTGCCCATCACCGTGTTGATCTCGCCGTTGTGGCAGATCACGCGATAGGGGTGCGCAAGCTCCCAGCTCGGGAACGTGTTCGTGGAGAAGCGCGAGTGCACTAGCGCCAGTGCGCTCTTGCAGCGCTCGTCCTGCAGGTCGGGGTAGAAAGCGCCAAGCTGGTTTGAGATCAGCATGCCCTTGTAGTTGATTGTGCGCGAGGAGCTCGAGGTGACATAGAAGCCCGTGGTTGAGTCCTCACCGGCGAATACGGCCTGCTCGCAGACGCGCCTGATCACGTACAGCTTGCGCTCGAAGGCGTCCTGCTCGAGCCCCTCCGGCGCACCGACGAAGAGCTGGCGCACCACCGGGCGGCACGCCGCCGCCGTTGCGCCAGTGTGCTCTGGGCGCACCGGAACATCGCGCCAGCCGAGCATGCGCTGACCCTCAGACCGCACGCTCTGTTCGAGCAGCCGCTCGATTCGCTCCCGTGCCGGCGCGTCGGTGGGCAGGAAGCACATCATCACGCCGTAGGCGCCCGCCCGGGGGAGCTCGAAGTCCACGAGCGCGCGCAACAGCTCGTCGGGCATCTGCATGAGGATGCCGGCGCCGTCGCCGGTGAGCGGGTCCGCTCCGGAGGCCCCACGGTGCTCGAGGTTCTCAAGCGCCGTTATCGCGCGTGTGACCACCTCGTGGGTGGCGATGTTGTCCAGGCGCGCAACCATCCCCACGCCGCACGCGTCGTGCTCGTAGCGGGGGTCGTAGAGTCCAGCGGCCTGTGATGGCAATGTGTGCGAAGTCATATGAGTGCTGCCTTTAGGCGACGTGCCCAAACGGGCCACGGCGCTTCGCGGGCAAGGGGGGTCGGCACCTGAGGCGGAGCTTGAAAGGGTAGCATCGCGATCGCCCCTGGACACTTGTTGGACGTGTGAAATACGTCCTCCACGGGGATCATTATGGGCGAGACAGCAGGGCAAGATCGATACGGCAAAGCGCCAGGACAAAGCGCCAGGAGAGCAATGACGCCGGACATGGAGCTCGCGCTACCGGCGCGAGCTGAGAATATTGCGATAGTCAGGCATGCCCTGGGCGGGTTCGGCGAAGCGTTTGGCCTGCCCGAGCCCAAGCTGTCAGACATCCGTCTTGCCGTCACCGAGGCGTGCGCGAACGTAGTAGTCCATGCCTATCCAGGGGACCAAGAGGGCCCGATGGAGGTTGTCGCGAGCATGGAGGAGGAGGCGCTGACCGTGCTCGTGCGTGACTGGGGGCGCGGTATCAGGC
>JBAPMC010000095.1:0-13479 GCA_049278415.1 Solirubrobacteraceae bacterium | reverse complement strand
GGTAGGAGACATGCTGAGCTGGACGCTCGTTTTCAGAACAGCCGCGCCGAGCCCGCTCGGGGTGCGGTTGCGTGCGGTTGCAGGTGAGGCTCAGCTCAGTGGCGAGGATGATCGCGCGCGAGTGCTGCGCAGCGCGCTGGAACTGGCGGCGCTTGAAGGCTATGGCAACCTGACGCCGATGCGGATCGCCGACGAGGCGGGTGTGTCGATCGACACTTTCTTTGGCCTGTTCGACGACATGGAGGCCTGCTTCTTGGCTGCGATTGAGAAGCTTGGCGAAGAGGTGCGAGCGATTGTGTCCGACCCTCGGCTCACCTCACCGGAATGGCCCACCGCGGTACGTCGGACGCTCGATGCGCTGATGCGCTATTTCGCAGCGCGGCCCGCCTACACCCAGACGATCGCCACCGGTGTGTTCGCGATGGGTCAGCGCGCGGTTGATCTGGGCGCGGAGCTCGCTTGCGAGGTGGCTGCCAAGCTAACCGCTGGAGCGCCCAACCCCCCGTTGACTGGTCTCGCACAGGAGGGAATAGAAGGGGCGATCTGGCACACCATCTATTGCCAGACAACCAATGGCGGCACGGGCGCGTTGCCGGAGCTCTCGGACTACCTCGCCTATGTCGTGCTGGCGCCGTTCCTGGGAGCCGAGGAGGCTGCGCGGATCGTGACGGAGGAGCGCGTTCCCAAGGTGGCTTAGCGCTGCTTGCGCCGGTAGCGCAGCTCGGCGAAGTGCGTTAGCAGGATGCCCACGAGCAGCGACACCACGATCACGATGATTAGCGGCGTGCTGCTCTTGCCGAAGATCCAGTTGACCTCGACCTGTTTGACGTTGAGCACCGCGAACAGCGTCATGAGCACAGCCACCAGCACCAGCCCGCCGGTACGAGCCATTTCGCGGCGATTGCGATGTTGCTCCGGTGTTTGTGCGGTCTTTGCCATCTACAACGTGATCCTACCCATTGGAGCGCTGCGCAAGCTCGGCCTGCACCCACAAGCAGCCCACTGACAGCTCAGCTACGCCCATGGCGGCTGCAACGTTGAGAGCCATGCCATGGCGAAAGAAGTCATCTAGACGCTCAGGGTCGGCGCCGGAGAGCTCCCCCACGAACGCCACCAGCTCGGCGTAGCGACGGCGCACCCGTGCGCGTACAAACTCATCGCCGCAGGCAGCATAGGCCTGGTGCTGGAGCATCAGGTAGTCGCGGTCGGTGCTGAGCAGCTCCCGATAGGCGCCGCCCATAGCCATCAGCACGTCCTCGCAGTCCGCAGGGGCCCGGCCGGCGCGGAACTCGGCGGCTGCCAGAGTGAACGTCTCTATGAAGCGGTCAAAGCAATGCTCCACGGCGGCTATGAACAGCTCACGCTTGCCTGCGAACAGGCTGAAGACGTATGGCTGGGCAACGCCCACGCGGCGGGCGATGCGATCGACCGGAGTTCCATGCAGTCCGCTGCTTGCGAACTCGTGGACTGCAGCGGATATCAAAGCCTCGCGACGCTCCGCGGCGGGAACACGGCGGCGCACTTCTGCGGACTCTGCACTCGACGGCTCGACGCTCATGCGTTATCTCCAGCGAGAACCGCAAGTGGGGTTTCTGTCAGCAGCGTGGGCTGCTCAGCGGCTGGCGTAACGTTGGCGGCTGTTGCTGCCTCTGCTGCTCGCGGAGTGCGGAATGGGAGCAGCAGCGCCACAAGCGCGCCTGCGCCTAGCACCGCCACCCCCACCCACATGGCGGGAATCAAGCCGTTTACGAACTCCTGCGGCGAGCTATAGCCGCCGGAGCTTGTGAACACCGATGCGAGTACAGCCACGCCGAGCACGCCCCCCACCTCACGGATGGCGTTGTTGGCGCCTGAGGCCTGTCCAGCTTGGTCGACGCGCACAGAGGACAGCACCGCATTGGCGGAGGGAGCGAACACAAGTGACATACCTGCACCAGCCATAATGAACGGAATCAGCATATGCGTATAGGGCACGCTTGTGGAGGTCATTGCAGCAAGCCAACCGAGCCCTATGGCCTGAAGGGTGAGCCCGGCGACCATGAATGGGCGTGAGCCGTAGCGCTCGGAGAACACACCTGCTAGCGGAGCGACGATCATTGAGGCGCCGGTCCACACGAGCAGCTTCAGGCCAGCTTGCAGGGGAGTATTTCCGAGCACGTCCTGCATGTACTGGCTGAGAAAGAAGATGGAGCCGAACATGCCGAAATACATGCTGAGCGACACCACGTTGGTGACGGCAAACGAGCGCTTTGCAAAGAAGCTCATGGGGAGCATCGGCTGAGGAGCGCGCAGCTCCCACAGGACGAATGCGCCAAGCAGCAGCACACCGCCGATCAGCGAGGCGAGGATCGTGGGGCTGGTCCAGCCGAGTGACTGCGAGCGCACGAGACCAAACACGATCCCAAAGGCGCCACTACCGGCGAGCAGGAGACCGGGCAGGTCGAGCGTGCCATAAGGGCCACGGCTCTCTGAGAGTCGGCGCATGGCTACTGGCACCAGCACAATGCCGATGGGAACGTTCAGCCAGAAGATCCAATGCCAGGAGATGCCCTGCACGACGGCGCCCCCCACTAGCGGACCGATCGCCACGGCGGTGCCAGAGATGCCCGACCACACCCCAAGCGCAAGCCCTCGCCGCTCAGCTGGGAAAGCGTCCGCCAGCAGCGTGAGTGTGAGCGGTGTGACAATGGCTGCGCCGGCGCCCTGTACCGCGCGGGCGGCAACGAGCAAGTTGCTCGTCGGGGCGAGCGCAGCGGCGGCGGAGGCGGCAGTGAACAGCGAGAGCCCAGCTAGAAACATGCGCTTGCGCCCGAAGCGGTCGCCGAGCGCGGCGCCGGTGAGCAAGAGCACGGCGTAGGCGAGCACGTAAGCGTTGACGGTCCACTCAAGCGACTGGATCGAAGCGCCGAGGTCGCGTCTGATGCTGGGCAGCGCGACCGACACAACAAGGTTGTCGAGCACCGTCATAAACAGCGCCACGGAGACGATTCCCAGGGTCCAGTTTCTGCGTGTGGCTGTCATGTGGCTCTCCCTGCTCGTGGTCGATCTTCTCAGGTAGCTTAGCAGCCGCTAATAATTTATGGGAAGGGGTCGTTCTCGCGAACCGAAGGGCTCTTGTGGCGTGGACAGGAAACAGGCTTCGCAACATGCCGCCCCAAAGTGGGTAAGTGGCGCGCAAGGGGAATACCAATGCGAGGATGGAAGCGCGCAACGGCGAATAGGGGGACCACGATGAGAGTTGCCACGATGAGCACAGAGAAGAGGCGTCAGATACTGCTCGCCAGCCTGGCCGCCAGCCTCTTGGCGTTGAGCGGCTGCGGCTCGGGAGGCACGAAGACCGTGTCGGTGTCAAGCGCCACCCCATCAGGCACTACCACCCAGAGCACGGCTACCACGGCCACGACCCCCTCCTCCCCCAAAACAACGACGCCCACGAGTACCGCTACGAGCACGACCGAACATGGCAGCGCGGAAACGGCGCGCACGACCACGGCGCCGGCATTTACCAAACAGTCTGGTGGCGCAGAAGGATTGGATGCAGCCATGACTGTGGTCAAAGAACACGGATTCACCGCTGAAGACACCTCGGACTATCACCCTGAACAGACACTGCGCGTGCTCGTAGGCTCGCGCAGTGGGTCCGGGCAGCAGGCGTTCTTCTTTGTTGACGGCCACTATCTTGGAACCGACGCGAAGCAACCGAGCACGAGCATCAAGGTGAGCGGCCAGAACGACACCGAAGTAACGCTCACCTATCCCCTCTACAGGGCGCACGCGGCAACCGGAGGACAGGCGACGGTGCATTTCCAGCTGAACAACGGTCGCCTCGTTCCGCTCAACACAATACCACCGGCTTCCTCACAGACCGGCACCGGTAGGCAGCAGTAGCCCACGCCTGCGGGGCAATCCGTAGGAAGCCCTGCGACTAAAACGCGCCGGGCGGGTAGATTCTCTGCAGCCACCTCTCTAACCCGGAAGGGGATCCGATGAGCCCAGCAATTGAAGGCCGTGCCGAGGAACTGCTGAAAGCGAAGAACTTCTGTGTCGTGTCAACCATCCGCCCCGACGGATCAGTGCACGCAGCGCCTACGTGGGTGGACGTGCAGGACGGACGTGCAGTTGTGAACACAGCCGAGGGGCGTGCCTGGCCGCGCAACCTAGAGCGCGACCCACGGGTGACGCTGACGGTGCAGAACATGGAGAACCCCTATGAGTACGCAACCATCCGGGGACGAGTGGCGGAGCGCACGAGCGAGGGGGCCGACAAGCACATCGACGCGCTCGCAATGAAGTACATGGGACAGGAGTCCTATCCCTTCCGCCAGCCTGGCGAACAGCGCGTAATCGTGCGGATAGAGCCGGAGTACGTGCACGTATACGGTGGCTGACGCTGAATCTGACAGGGAAGCCTCCCGTCAGCGACTCAATCCCGTTTGAGAGTGCTCAGCAGTCGCCGCCACAGCGACGGAGCTCGCGGCTGGCTGCGCAGCCACTCGTCGCGCATCACCAGCTGCCCGCGCTGGCGAGCAGCCAGCACGCACTTGGTGTGGGCGTGGCGGCGGCGACTTTTGTCATCTTCGGGGAAGATCAGCATGTGTTCGCTGAGAGCCGGCAGCCGACGGTCACAGAAAGGGCAGCGGTAGGTCGCCGGCTTGCGGTTCTGGGCGCTGCGCACCGTCCACCATCGAGCCGCGGGCAATCTTGACATGAGCACATTCTCGCGACGATAGCCTGCAAATGGGCGGCGGTGCGCAATGACTACCAGCAGTGATCCAAACAAAGGCGGTGAAGCGGACTCGCATCCGACAGACCGCGTCAAGCTCGTGCATGAGGCGCGCAAGGCGATAAAGCGCATGCGCGCGCTCGCCCGGCTGCTTCGCTACGAGCTCGGCGAGGAGGAATTCGGGCGTGTGAACGACTCGCTGCGCAGAGCCGGACAGCGTCTGGCGGGGGCTCGCGACGCGGACGTGCGGCTCGCGACGCTCGAGCGCCTGCGCAGGCGCCACCCGAGAGCTCTTGCGCTCCAGGGGATCGAAGGGTTGCGCGAGAGACTCGAGCGCGAGCGCGAGCAGACCAACGAGCCAACAAGCCAACAAGCCACTCTCAAGGACATCGCCGGCATGCGCCGCGAGCTAGCCCACTGGAACCTCGTCGAGCATGATCTCCAGGCGCTTGGCCCGGGCCTGAAGCGCCTATACGGCGAAGGGCGTAGCCGCTACGTCCAGGTGAAGCGCGAGCACGCAAATAACGCAGAGCACATTCACGATTGGCGCAAGCGCGTCAAGAGCCTCTACTACACGCTCGACATGCTCGGCGGGGAGAGCGCAAAGGGAATGCGCAAAGCCACCCAACGCGCCAAGCGACTGGGAGACCTACTCGGCGAGGAGCACGACCTGTGGATGCTGTGCGCCTATGTGGAGCAGCATCCGGACGCCTTCGGCGATGACATCTCTGCGCACAAGAAGCTGCTGAAGCTGATCCAGCGTCGGCGCAAGCGCCTGCACAAGCGCATGTTGGAGCACGGGAAACGGCTGTACAGACGCAAACCGGGCAACTTCACCCGGCGCACCCGCAATTCGCTTGGCCACTGAGCGCGCACCTGCATAAGCCTGCCCGCCTCTGAGCTACTCAGGGTTTCCCCGCTGGCAGCCGATGTAGTTGACAACCCGCACAACGATGCGCGCACAACCACGACTCCACATCCCAACCCTGTTCCTGGCCTGCCTGATTGGTGGGCTGGGCGTGCTTGCCCTGCACACAACCTTCGGCTTCGGCGGTCAAGGCCGAGAGGAGCTCTTCCAGGACGGGATCTACAACGTCCTGATGCTCGGCTCGGCGCTGCTCGTGCTGGCACGAGGCGCCTTCGTGCGCGAGGAGCGCGCTGCATGGCTTGCGATGGGCGCCGGCCTTTTGTCCTGGAGCCTTGGGGAACTGTATTACTCGCTGCTCATCGAAGGCACGAGCAGGGAAGCCGGCGGCAGCGTTTCGCTCGCCGATCTTCTCTATCTGGCGATGTACCCCTGTTTCTATGTGGCGCTCGGACTACTCGCCAGACGCCGCCTGAGAGACATGCGCACGGGCATGTGGCTAGATGGGCTGATCGCAGGGCTCGGGGCAGCAAGCGTGGGGGCTGCATTGATCCTTCCCCCCATCCTCAACAGCGCTACAGGAGTGCACAGCTCGATTGTCGTCTCGCTCGCCTACCCGATTGGCGACCTCTTGCTGATGATGTTCGCGGTAGGCGCGCTCGGCATCACCGGCTGGCGGGCTGGCAACCTGTGGCTGCCAATCGCCGCAAGCATGCTCGTCAGCGGGATCGCCGACTCAACCTACCTCTACCAGACGGCCACCAACTCCTATGTGTCAGGCACCTGGCTTGAATGCCTGTGGCCGCTTGCGGCGATCCTGCTGGCCATCGCCGCCTGGATGCCATCGACATACGTGCAACCACGTCAGATGAAGAGCTGGCAGATGATGTCGGTGCCAGCGCTCGCGCTGCTCAGCGCGCTTGGCGTACTGGTCTATGGCAACCTCGGACCACAGCTGACTGTGTCGGCCTTGATCCTCGCAGCCGCCACCGTGCTAGCCGTGGGAGTGCATCTGATTGTCACGCTGCGTGAGAATCTCGCCCTGCTCGCTCACTCCCGCCGTCTGTCCTTGACCGACTCGCTCACCGGTCTTGGCAACAGGCGTCTGCTGATGAGCGATCTGCGACTCGCGTGCAGGACCGCCGCCGTAGGAGAGCCATGGGAGCTCGTGCTGTATGACCTCGACGGCTTCAAGCTCTACAACGACACCTTTGGCCATCCGGCGGGCGACACGCTGCTCGTGCGCATGAGCGAGCGACTAAAGAGCACAGTGGAGCCCCACGGCACCGCCTACCGCATGGGCGGCGATGAGTTCTGTGTGCTGTTCGACCGCTCACGGGCGGATAGCGAGAGCTTCGTGCACTCGAGCGTGGCTGCCCTCTGCGAGCACAGTCCCAGCTTCTCGATAACCGCCTCCCACGGCGTGGTGCAGATCCCCGTGGAGGTGAGTGATCCCGCCTCAATCATGCAGCTCGCCGATCAGCGCCTGTACCGCCGCAAGGAGGAAGTGGCAGCACGACGCGCTAGTGCCCATTTGAACGTGAGCGCAGCCACAAACAGCTTGCTCACGCCCGCCCTTCCCGGTGTCGGGGAGCTCAGCCCGGAGGAGCGCTTGCGCTCAGGCGACGCTCACCACGATGAGGACGCTCTCCCCCTTGGGGAGCACGACGGAGGCCCGCTCGCCGGCACGACGCCCGAGCAGGGCTCGCGCAACCGGAGAGTCCGCCGACAGCCGCCCTTCTGAGGGAGCGGCGTCGTGTGAGCTGACAATTCGCCAGGTTCGCTCGGCGCCCGCCTCGTCGCGGATAACCACAGTGGAGCCGAACCCAACAGCTCCGTTCTGCGCTTCAGACTCCTTGACGATCTCAGCGGTGGAGATGCGTTCGCGCAGTTTTGCGATCTTCGTCTCCAAATGGGCCTGGTCGTTCTTGGCGTCGTGATACTCGCTGTTCTCCTTCAAATCGCCCCACTCTCGCGCGGTTTTGATGCGCTCTGCGATCTCGCGACGACCATCGCCCTCGAGAGTGGCGAGCTCTGCTTCGAGCTCCAACAACCCCTCCGAGGTGATCATGTTGGCTGCGTCCGCGCTCATCCGTCACGAAGCGTACCCGCAAGAGCTCGCAAAGGTGTGGCCCCCCGGGCCGGGCGGCCACAAGCGAGTGGGGGACTGTGATCAGAAGTACGTGCTGGCCGGCGTGGACAGCAGCGCGTAGATCTGCACCACAGCCGCCTGCGTCAGCAATTGAGAGGACGGCGGCGAGCCGAAAACGAACAGGCCGCTGCTCAGGCGCTGGTGAACCCACACGCTGTCCACGTAGGACTGCGCCAGTCTCGGGCCCGGCGGGTCGTGGGTGATTGAGTCGAGGTACATCAGATTCCTGAAGTACACCGCCGGGAAGAACGGGTTTTCTGAGAGCAGCCGCTGGATGCTGAAGTAGGCGAGCGCCGCCTTCGCGGTCTGGCGCGCCTGGTAGAGGTAGGCGCTGTTGCCCGTCGACTGGTAGAGCAGTACCCCAGCGCCGATCATCGATCCCTGGTTGTAGCTCCACAGGGCAGGGTCGATCACGCCGTGCAAACGAATGTGATCGGCGTACAGCCCGTTCGGCTGTGTCAGGCAGGTACGCACCCATTCGTAGGCCATCTGCGCAAACTGCAGATAGGCGCCGTTACCGGTCAGACGGAAGAGCTGTGCGCCGAGCTCGGCAGCCGGGCCGTCCGTAACTGTGTTGCGGTCAGTGTTGCTTGGGGAGTCTGAGAACGGCACACCGCCCGGGCAGGCAAGCTTCGGGTTGGCCTGCCATCCAGCCATCACGAACGCCATGATCTGCTCTGCTTTTTCAAGCAGCACCGCTTCGTGATGCAATTTGTAGAGCCGCGCGAGCTCGATGCCCACCCACTCGTTGTCGTCGTAGTAGCTTGCCCCGCCCGGAGGCACCACCTCGCCGTTGAATGACGGCAGCGCGGGGGGAGCGATGCCCGGCGCTTCGGCAACTTCGGAGCTTTCGCCCGGTTCTTCGCCTTCGGGCTGTTCGCCGGTGGGAGCCTCTCCGGCGAGCGGCGTCGGCGTGCCCCAATACTTGCCAAGGCCATACATACGCACCTGCAGTTCGCGTGAGTGCAGGCTTGACTGGGTTGCCGCCTGCCCGGAGATGCTGGCCACGCTGATAGTGGCCGCCAGCGCTTGTGAGAAGGGCCATAGGAAGGAATACGGTTCCCCCTCGTACAGTCCGGTTCCAGGTATGTAGAAGTTCTGCTGCATCGCCTGATACCCGGCGAGCGCTCGCGCCGGGTCGCCGCGCAGGCCGGGCTTGCGCTTGGCTGGCTTCTTTTTCTTCGCATTGACGCTCGCCGTCTTCGTCGGTGCACCCGATCCCGCCGACGCGCCGCCGACGCTCGACGAGCTGTGCGCGTATTCGCTTCTTCGCGCGAGCTTGCGCGGGTATTCGGCTCCCGCCGGATAGCGTGATCCCGCTCCCTCACCGGAGCGTTTGGCAAGCTCCGCTGTCGCTCCTCGGTGGGCGCTTGAAGCACCACTGGTAGAGGTCAGCGTCGACGCGCAGGCCGCCGAGAAAGCGAATGCAGCCACAATGAGGCTCGCCGCGAACAAGCGCCATGTCGAAGCGGTGGTGGTGTGAATACGTCGTCTCATGCAAGAGCTGACCGTCAACCTCTGTTCTGCGCAGAAACTGCGCTTCCTCCCGTGACGGCCGCCGACCTTCTGAACAGATGACGATCGCGAACGATGCGCTCACAGGTATTGTGCCCAAACCGGCGCCATGGCTCGTCTGTCTAGAGCAGGTTGAATGGAACCGGAGCCATCACGCGAGGAGAGAAGCATGACCACAGTTAGAGAAGCCGCGTTCGAGCTGCTCCGCGAGCGCGCGATGACCACGGTGTTTGGAAATCCCGGCTCCACCGAGCTGCCAATGCTCACTGAGTTCCCCGCCGACTTCCGCTATGTGCTTGGTCTGCAGGAGGCAACCGTTGTAGGCCTAGCCGACGGTTACGCACAGGCGAGTGGACGAACCACGCTTGTCAACCTGCACACCGCTCCCGGTGTGGGCAATGCAATGGGAGCGATCTTCAACGCTCAAGCCAACAAGAGCCCGCTCGTGATTACTGCTGGCCAGCAGTACCGCTCGCTTATGACCTTGCAAGCCAACTTGACCAACCGCGATGCGGTACGCATGCCCCACCCGCTCGTGAAGTGGAGCTACGAGCCACCGCGCGCCGAGGACGTGCCGCACGCGCTTGCCCGTGCTATCCACGTTGCCGGGCTGCCCCCGCGCGGGCCGTCCTTCCTGTCGATCCCGATGGATGACTGGGGTGCGGAGATCGACGAGGCCGCCGTCCACCACCAGAGCGCCCGTTCTGTAGTGGGCGCCAGCCAGCCAGGGCCCGAGGTTATCGCCGAGCTCGCGGAGCGCCTGCGGCACGCCGAGCGTCCGGCGCTCGTCGCCGGCCCGGACATCGATGCGTCCGGCGGATGGGACGCCGCCGTCAGGCTCGCCGAGCTGCAGCGTCTGCCGGTCTACGCTACGCCCGCCCCCGGCGGGGGACGGATCGGCTTCCCCGAGAGCCATCCACTCTTCCAGGGCATCCTTGCACCGGCCGTGCTCCCGGTAGGGGAAATGCTCGCCGCCCACGACTTCGTGCTGACGGTGGGCACCTCTGTGTTCCCCTACTACCCGAACATTCCCGGTCCGCTGCTGGCCGAGGGAACCACGCTCGTAGCGATCACGAGCGACCCTGACGAGGCTGCCCGCGCGCCGATGGGCGATGCGATCCTCGCCGACCCCGCACTCACGCTCGCGGCGCTGGCTGCAAGCGTAGGCGAGTCCGATCGCCAACCACCCCCTGCACGTCAGGCGCCCGAGTCTGTGCCGATCTCCGATCCGATGAGCCCCTCAACCGCTGTGCGAGCACTCGCCGAGACGTTCCCGCAAGATGGCGTTGTGGTGTTGGAGTCACCGTCCGCCACGCTCGCGCTGCGCAACCAGCTACGGCTGTCTGAGCCCGGCAGCTACTACTTCTCCTCAGGCGGCGGGCTCGGTTTCGGAATGCCTGCTGCAATTGGAGTGCAATTGGCGCAGCCAAGCCGCCCAGTGGTGTGCGTGATCGGCGAGGGCTCAGCCCAGTACGCGATCCAGAGCCTGTGGACAGCAGCCGCCTACGACGTGCCCGTCACATTCCTGGTGTTGCGCAATGACGAGTACGCAATCCTCAAGTGGTTCGGGATGCTCGAGGACATCGTTGGCGCCCCGGGCCTCGACTTGCCGGCGCTCGACTGCGCCGCTGTTGCGAGCGGCTATGGAGTCAACTCGCGCGTGGTGAGCAGCGTCGAGGAGCTCGGTGACAGTTTGGCCAAGGCGCTCGCCTCCAACAAGCCCGAGCTGGTCGAAGTGAAGGTAGCCGCGGGTATGGCGCTCGCGTGAGCGACTCTGCATCCACGCGCGGGGACTCCCTCCATGACGTGATCGTTGTGGGAGCCGGCCTCGCCGGCCTGGTAAGCACGCTCGAGCTGTTGCGCAGCGGCCACGACGTGCTGCTGCTCGACCGCTGTCATCCACAGGAGCTCGGTGGCCTCGCACGGGAGGCGTTCGGCGGCATGTTCATGGTCGATTCGCCCGAGCAACGCCGCTCGCGCATTCCCGACAGCGAGCGACTCGCACTTGAAGACTGGTTGCGAATCGCCGACTTCGATCCTGAGGACGTGTGGCCGAAGCGCTGGGCCGAGCAGTACGTCACACGCGCCCGCGATGACGTCGGCGCGTGGCTGCGCGAGATCGGCGTGCGCTTCTTCCCGGTGGTCAACTGGGCCGAGCGCGGCAACTTCGGGGATGGGAACTCAGTGCCGCGCTTCCATCTCACGTGGGGCACAGGCAAGGCGCTCGTGCAGGCCGTGTGGGGCGCCATCGAGGCGCATCCTCGCCGCTCGGCGCTCGATCTTCGCCTACGTTCGCGCGTTACGGGGCTGATCTCCGAGAACGACCGTATCGTCGGATGCCGTGTGAGCCCCGAAGTTGACGAGCAGTCGAGCCCTGGGAAGACGAACAACGGCCTTAGCGGGAACGGTCTTAGCGGGCGCAACGTATCGCTTGAGACACAAGGCGACTACGAGGCGCGTGCCGCCACCGCTGTGGTTATCGCCGCCGGAGGCATCGGTGGCAACCTCGATCTGGTGCGACGCGAATGGCCCACCGCCGAGCTCGGCAGCCCTCCCGAGAAGCTGCTGATGGGCTCCCACTACTACGCCGATGGCGCGCTCCACGAAGAGGTGAGGAGACTTGGCGGCAATATCACCCATCTGCCGCGCATGTGGAACTACGCCGACGCCGTGCGCCATCCCAAACCCCAACGGGAGCATCACGGCCTGAAGCTGATCCCGCCACGCTCGGGCGTGATGCTGAACCCCGACGGCCGACGCTACGGGCCTGTGCCTGTGATGCCCACATTTGACGCCTATGCGGCGCTCGAGCGCATGTGCGAGGACGAACGCAAGTACTCGTGGCTCATCTGCAACTTCAAGATCGCCAAGCGCGAGCTCGACGTTTCCGGCTCCCAGCACAACCCTCATCTGCGCGAGCGAAGAATCGTGCCCTTCCTGCTCAGTGTGCTGCTCGGTAAACCCGGTCTAGTCGATCACTTCCTAGAGGGCTCGCCCGACTTCGTGTCGGCTTCCTCGCTTGGCGAGCTGGCGGCCAAGATGAACGAGGTTACCGGCGAAGGTGCAATCGAGGCCAGCGTGCTCGAGCGCGAGATCGGCCGCTACGACGAGACGATCGCGCGTGGCAAGGGTCTGTTCAACGACGACCAGCTGCGTCGTATCGGCCAACTGCGCAACTGGCGCGGCGACCGGCTGCGCACCGCACGCTTCCAGCGAATCATTGACCCAAAGGCGATGCCGCTGATCGCGATCCGTCTGCAGGTGATGGCGCGCAAGAGCCTCGGTGGCATCCAAACCGATCTCGGCTGTCGCGTGTTGCGCGAGCACCCTGAAGGCCAAAGGCAGGACGACACGCCCCAGGGCGCCCGCCACGGCGGGGGGCAGGCAGGTGAGGTCATCTCGGGCCTGTACGCGGTCGGCGAGGCTGCTGGCTTTGGTGGCGGCGGCGTCCATGGCAAGCGCTCTTTGGAGGGCACGTTCCTCGGTGGATGCGTATTCACGGGACGACTCGCAGCGGCGAGTATTGCGGGCGCCGAGCTGCCGCTGCACATTCCGCCACACATCGACTGAGGCTCGCAGCTAGTGGCGGCCAACCCCTCCTCAGCACATCGCAATGGCAAGCCCTTCAGATACCCGCTTTGACTACGTAACCGTCGGCCACGTCACACGTGACGCGATCGAGCACGGGTCGGACAGCGCGAGCTTTCAACCCGGCGGGAGCGCCTTCTACAGCGCCCTGCAGGCCGCACGCCTCGGTTTGCGCACGCTGATCCTCACTCAGGGAGTGCCCGGCGAGATCGAAGCGCTGCTGACTCCTTATCTCGATGAGCTCGAGCTGCATGTGGTTCCAGCGGAGCACACAACCACCCTGAGCACACGCGGTGCAGGCGTTAGGCGCACACAGCGCGTGCTTGCTTGGGCCGGACCGATCGCCGAAATCGACCTTCACACCACCATCCTTCACCTGGCGCCAGTCGCTCGCGAGACGCCCGCATCCTGGCGGGGAAGCGCCAGCTTTGTGGGCGTCACGCCCCAAGGTCTCATCCGAGATTGGCGGCAGAGCGAGGACGTCTCGCTCGTCCAGCTCGACGCGGGCCCGCAGCTGAGCGACATGCCGCCCGCTCCGCCCGACAGAGGCTTGCTTGCCGGTGAGATCTCACTCGTTCCATTGGATTCGGCGCTGCTCCCGGGCAGCTTCGACGCAGCGGTGATCTCCGAGCACGA
>JBAPMC010000094.1:0-23304 GCA_049278415.1 Solirubrobacteraceae bacterium | reverse complement strand
TTTGCCGACAACGGCGCCGATGTCTCCACCACGATCGCCGGCCTGCGCACGCTGCACGACGAACTCGTGCCCGAGATGCCTCATTCCGGCTCGTTCCTGCGCTGGGTGCGCACACGCGGGACATTGCGCTCCCAGGCTCGTGCGCTCGGCCTTCACCACCGCTTCTATTTCCTGCAGCCTTCGAAAGGCTTGACCGTCGGCCAGCTCGTGCTGGCTCGTACCGCAGGCGCCACGCCGGTTGCGGGGGCGCTGCGCTTGAACGCCGGCCGGCCCTTGCCTCAGCGCCCGATGCGCGCCGGCGATGTGCTCGTGGTGTCGGTTGATGGCTCGCCCTCCTCGCTGGCGGGGGTAGAGCGGATCGTGTGGTGGCTGCGCTCGGACGGGCTGTCTGTGGAGCCGCTTGGCTCGCTCACAGGCTCTCCTGCCATCAAGGCGAGCAAGAGCGGCGAGCGCGCCAGGGCGGCCGCGCCGGCCACGAGCACCGTGAGTGAGATCACGAGCGGTACACCACCGAGCGGGGTCGAGCTGAACGTTTCGCCGAGCAATACAGGCGCAAGCACGATCGGCACCACCGTCTGAGTCACGAACACCACCGGCGCCACCTGGATCGCAGGGCGCATCTGCAGAGCGCTCATCTCGCTGAGCGCAGCCACCGCCGAGGCCGCGGCGGTTCCAATCCCCCAGGCGGCGGCAAAGGCGAGGCTTCCGCGCGAGAGATCGTCGGAGAAGAGCTTGGTGGCTACACCGCTCCAGGCAAACCCGAGCCCCGCTCCGATCATCGTCAGCGACGCAGCCGGGCGGCTCACGAAGTTGACGGCGTAGGGCAGCAATGTCAGCAAGCCCAGCCCTACGAGCACAAGCGTCACGGTGAGGTTGCTCGTGTGCGTGCTCGAGCGCGCCGGCGCACACAGCGCCGTGCCCACGACGCCGAGCACAATCGCGCACATCGCGACATGCTCATGCCGCCCGGCGTGCTCGTTCAGCATGCGCTGGCCAAAGAAGAGCAGCACGAGCAGGCCAACCGCCATCGTGGGCTGGACCACCACGAGCGGCGCAAGCAGCAGCGCCACCACCTGCAGGGGCCAGCCGAGCATCGACAGCCCGGTTCCCGCCAGCCAGCGCGCCCGCCGCAGCAGGTTCAGCGCGAGCGCGGGATGCAGGTGCTCGGAGTGGGGGGTGCGCTTGGCGTCCATCGCCTGCAGCGCTACCCCTAGGCTGTAGAGCGTTGACGCGGCGATCGCCGCCACGATTCCCAGGATGAGATCCACCATGTCTGCAGACGATCATCGCAGCCCCGCCACCCCGCTAGTCAGCGCCATTGCGGGCATGGCGATGGTCAGCTACCTGCTGCCGGGGCTCGCTGGCGCGTGGCCGGCGTTGCGTGGTCCCCTTGGAGTCGAGGATCACACCGCCACGGGCACGGGTTGGGCGCTCACGTTCGACGATGGTCCGCATGCTCAGGGAACGCCTGCTGTGCTTGATGTGCTCGCCGGCCGCGGGGTGTGCGCAACGTTCTTCCTTGTCGGCGAGCAGGTATTGCGCAATCCGGCAATTCCAGCGGAGATCGTGGCGGCGGGGCATGGGATCGGCTTGCATTGCCACCGCCACCGCAATCTGCTGCGCCTCGCCCCGTGGCAGGTGCGCGAGGACGTGGCGCGTGCACAGGCGGCGATCGAGGATGCAACGGGGATAACGCCTGCGCTGTACCGCCCGCCCTACGGCGTGCTCAACGCAACTGCTTTGCGCCTTGCCCGGCGCGAGGGACGACGCACACTCCTGTGGACGCATTGGGGGCGCGATTGGGAGGCACGCGCAACCCCTGAATCGATCGCTACGCGGGTGACCAATGATGTGGAGGAGGGGTCGATCTTGCTTCTTCACGACGCCGATGACTACGGCGCCCCGAGCTCGTGGCGGCGTACCGTGCTCGCTTTGCCGCGGGTGCTCGACCGGCTCGAAGAGAGTGGAATCGAGGCGGTCCTGCCCTGAAAGGCCGGTGGCGTTCCCACTTTCGCGGTTCACCACTGGATAACATCGCGTGCTTGGCTGGTTCGAGCACATCTGGACTATCGGCCCCGCCGAGAGCTCTAACACCGCGTGACGCGGCTTCATCGCCTGTCGCCATACGTGAACCGGATCTCAGGCCTGAAGCCGATCGTGCTGAGACTGTGGGCCTTCCCCCGCCCGAGCCGCAGGAGGTCAAGCGCCCGCGCTGGTGGGGCGAGCTGCTCGTTATCGCATGGCTCGCGTGGGTGTATGACGCGATCAACAATCTCGCTCCGCTACGCGAAGCCGTGGCGCTCGAGCATGGCCGCAGCATCTTCAGCTTCGAGCAGTCGCTGCACTTCACGCCTGAGCTGACTCTCAATCGCTGGCTCGCCGGCCATCACATGCTTGGGTCGATCATGTCCTACTACTACGACAACGCCCATTTCATCGTGACGTTTGCGCTGTTTGGCTGGCTGTGGTGGAAGCGCGCCGACATCTACAGGCCGTTGCGAAGCTCCCTGGTGCTGATAAACGTGATTGGGCTGGTGGTGTTCTGGCGCTATCCGGTGGCTCCGCCGCGGATGCTCATGTCCGCGGGCTTCACCGACGTGGTGGCCTCGACGCACGCCTTCGGCTCGTGGCACACGGGAAAACTCGCCTCTGACGCCAATCAGTTCGGGGCGATGCCATCACTGCACATCGCCTGGGCGGCATGGTGTGCGCTCGTGCTCTGGAAGCTCTCCTCACGCGTGTGGGTGCGGACGCTGGCGTTGCTCTATCCGTGCGTAACGATCTTTGCGGTGCTTTCCACCGGCAACCACTACTTGCTGGACGTGCTTGCGGGCCTCGCGACCTTCGCATTGGCGGTCGCGCTCGTGAGACTCGCGTCCGTGGCGCATGTCACAAAGTTGTTACTAAGTCGCAAAACCGGTAGACTCGCCCCGGCTTCTGAAGACGCGCTCTGAGGGGAGTCACGGGTCCGCCGCGAAAGGCGAGCGGGCTTTCGCGTCTGTAGGGTGGCCCACAAACCATGCTCACAACTGTTCGATATCTCGACCTGCTCTTGGTCGCGCTCGCTCTGCCACTCTTCCTGGCGGCGGGATTGCCCCTGGCCGGTTGGGCTGTAGGGGGTGGCGCGTGGGTTCTTCAGCGCGGTTTGCAGGAGTATCTTGAACGCCGAGCGGGCGCGTCGAAAGACCCACGTGCGGTCGTGGGTTTGCTCGCGGGGTCGATGATCGCGCGCGGTTGGTTTGTGGCGATCGCGGTGTTCCTCGTTGGCTTGAGTGACAACGAAGCTGGGCTCGCGGCTGCGGTGCTCGTGATCGCGCTGTTCACCGTCTACTTCACCACGCGCATGATTATGCGCCCTTTTGAAGCACCTGTCGCCCCTCCGCAGAGCCCCGCCTCTGCGGGCTCGTTGCCCACCGGGGGTGAGCCGCAGTGAGCACTCGCGCAAAGGTGCTGCTCGGCTTCGGGCTGCTCGCCGCGGTGATGATCGCCCTGTTCGCGGTCACGGGCTCGCACGGGATGAACACCGAGTATCAGCCGCAGAACGAGTTCAAGCTCGACGACTGGATCTCGATCCACGCAGGAGGCCTGAACCTGTCGATCAACAAGGCCGTGCTCTACCTGTTTCTCGCCAGTGGCTTGACCGCCGCAACGCTTGTTTACGTGGCGCGTCGGATGGAGGAGCGCCCGAACAAGGTGCAGACCGCCGTAGAGGTTATGTGGGGAGTGATGCGCGACAACATCACCGGTCCCAACAACCTCGATCGTGAGATGGCGCTGCAGTGGTTTCCGTTCATCGGAGCGCTGTTCCTTTTCATCCTCTATTCGAACATCATCGGCTACCTGCCCCTGCCGGTGAACAGCGAGGAGACCTTCAACCTCTTCGGCGCCCACATCCCGGCCTTCCAGGTCTACGCCGCCACGGCCAACATCTCGGTGACGCTTGTGCTGTCGCTGATGGTGTGGGTCAGCTACAACGCGGTCGGCGTCAGGAAGAAGGGCTTCGTCGGGTACCTGAAAAGCTGGCTCCCGGCGGGCATGGACGACGTGCCGGCGCGCGCGTTCATGGTGCCGTTCGTGTTCGGGATCGAGACGATCTCGCACTTCGTGCGCATCATCTCGCTGGCGGTCAGGCTGTTTGCCAACATGCTCGCCGGCCATCTGCTGATCCTGTTCATGGGAGGCGGATTGGTAGTGCTCGTCGGGGTAGCCGCGCTTGGCCCACTCACGCTGATCGTGGCAACGCTGTTCTTCATCTTCGAGGTGGTCCTGATAGCGGGACTGCAGGCGTTCATCTTCGCCACCCTCACAGCCATCTATCTCGGCGGCGCGGTCGCCGAGTCTCACTGATCAACAAGGAGCGTCCGTGCATTCCGTAATCGCAGCAGCAACAGGTAACGCCGAATTGGCCAAGTCGATCAAGGCCATCGCCCTCGGTGTGGGCGCCGGCCTCGGCACGATCGGCCCGGGCGTAGGCGTGGGCTACATCTTCGGCAAGGTGATCGAGGCGATCACCCGCCAGCCCGAGATGCGTGACGAGATCACATCTATCCAATGGCTCGGCTTCGCCCTCACCGAGGCGATCGTGTTCTACGCCTTCATCTTCGGTCTGATCGCGTTCTTCCTGGGCTAGAGATGACTCCCTCGATCCTCGCCGCCTCAAGTGGCGGCAACTTCCTCGTATCGCCCAATGTGGGTGTGATGCTGTGGACGCTCGTAGCGTTCGGGATCACGGTCGCGTTCCTCGCAAAGCTCGTGTTCCCGCGTATCTCAGAGGCGCTCACAAAGCGCCAGAAGGCGATCGAGGACTCGATCGACAGCGCTCAGCGCACGCGTGAGGAAGCTGAGACGCTGCTGGGCGAATATCGCGAGCGGCTGCACGAGGCTCGTGCGCAGTCCGATGAGATCGTGCAGCGTGCCCGCCAGACTGCCGAGACGCACGAGCGTGAGGCGAAGGAGCACGCACGCGAGCTGGCAGCCGAGGGCTCAGCCCGGGCGGCCCGCGACATCGAGGCGGCCACCGCGCGCGCTCTCGGGGAATTGCGCGCAGAGGTAGCCAACCTCACGGTGCTAGCCACCGAGAAGGTGACGCGCAAGGTGCTCGACGGCTCCGACCAGAAGCGCCTTGTTGAGGAGGCGCTCGGTGAGCTCGACTTCTCCGGCATCTCATCCGGGGCGAGCGATAACTAGGACCATGGTCCTGCTCATGCCATACATCTACGTCCAGGGCGATCTCCGCTAATGGAGGAGCTCGCCCAGGTATATGCCCGCTCGCTGTTCGAGGTCGCTCGCGAGCAGGACAAGCTCGATCTGCTGCGCGAGCAGCTCGGTCAGTTCGCAGACGCGGTGAAGGACAATCGCGAGCTGGAGCTGTTCTTTTTTTCGCCCTACTTCTCCACCAAGGAGAAGCAGGGGGCACTCGAGAAGGTGCTCGACGGTGCTGATGAGCGACTGCTCAGCTTCTTGAGCTTGCTGATCGAGAACCATCGCATGCCGGTGATCTTCCGTATCCGCCGTGAGTACGACCGCCTGTGGGAGCGGGAGAACCGGCTGTTGCCGGTCGTTCTCACAAGTGCGGTCGAGCTCGACGAGCAGACCACCAAGAGCCTCAGCGAGCGCATCGGCGAGCGCACCGGCCGCACAGTGACGCTAACCACGCGCGTCGAGCCCGACATCCTTGGCGGCATCGTCGTCCAGGTGGGCAACTCGATCCTCGACGCCTCTATCCGCAATCGACTCGAGCAACTGCGCACGCAGGTCGCTCAGGGAGCCTCTTAGGAACCATGCAGATCAATCCAGACGAGATCACAAGCATCCTCAAGAGTCGCATCGAGGGGCTAGGCGCCGGACAGGCCGAGCTAACCGAGGTCGGCACAGTCCTGTCCGTGGCCGACGGCATCGCGCGCCTGCACGGCCTTGAGAACTGCATGTCCTTCGAGATGCTCGAGCTGCCTCACGGCGTGACGGGCCTCGCCCTGAACCTCGAGTCCGACAACGTCGGCGCGGTGCTGTTTGGCGACTGGCAGCGGATATCCGAGGGAGACACCGTCAAGCGCACCGGCCGGTTGCTTGAGATCCCCGTCGGGGAGGCGCTGCTCGGCCGCATCGTGGACCCGCTTGGGCGTCCCCTGGATGGCAAGGGCGAGGTAAACACGACGGAGATGCGACCTGCCGAGTTCAAGGCGCCCGGGGTGGTGCAGCGCCAGCCCGTCAAAGAACCGATGCAGACCGGTTTGAAGGCGATCGACGCCATGATCCCGATCGGCCGTGGTCAGCGAGAGCTGATCATCGGCGATCGTCAGACCGGCAAGACCGCGATTGCAATCGACACGATCATCAACAACCGCGACACCGGCGTCGTCTCGGTGTACGTGGCGATCGGCCAGCGCATGGCGACCGTCGTTGCGCTCGCCAAGACGCTCGACGAAGCCGGCGCGCTCGACAACACGATCATCGTGGCCGCCTCGGCCGATGAGGCCGCGCCAATCAAGTTCATGGCGCCCTATGCGGGCTGCGCGATGGGCGAGTACTTCCTCTACAACGGCAAGCACGCACTGTGCGTGTATGACGACTTGACCAAGCACGCATACGCCTACCGGCAGATGTCGCTGCTGCTGCGTCGCCCGCCGGGACGCGAGGCCTACCCGGGCGATGTGTTCTACCTGCACTCACGCCTGCTCGAGCGCGCGGTCAAGCTCTCAGACGAGCTTGGCGGCGGCTCGCTGACGGCGCTTCCGGTCATCGAGACCCAGGCGGGAGATGTGTCGGCGTACATCCCCACCAATGTGATCTCGATCACCGACGGGCAGATCTTCCTCGAGCCGAAGCTGTTCAACTCGGGTGTGCGTCCCGCGATCAACGTTGGCATCTCGGTGTCACGTGTCGGCGGTAATGCGCAGATCTCGCCGATGAAGAAGGTGGCTGGCCGCATCAAGCTCGAGCTCTCCCAGTACCGTGACCTGGAGGCTTTCGCGCAGTTCGGCTCAGACCTCGACGCCGACACGCAGCGCACGCTCGCGCGCGGTGAGCGGATCGTCAAGACGCTCAACCAAGGGGAGCGCTCACCGCTGCCGGTCGAGGATCAGGTGATTCAGATCTTCGCGGCCACAAGTGGCTTCCTTGACCGCGTCAATGCCGAGCGTGTTCCCGAGTTCCTCACAGAGCTGACTGAACGCTGCCACGCAGAACACGGCGAGCTGCGCTCGAAGATCGCCGACGGTGGCTGGTCGGATGAGGTTCAGAAGGAGGCGAAGGAGGCAATCGAGTCGTTTGCAAGCGACTTCGGCTATGACCTCGACGAGGAGGGTCAGCCACTCGAGGATGATCGTCCGCTTCAGGGAGCGCAGGCGGCCTAGCTCGTAGGAGCACGGTCCCGACACAACACTGCCATGGCTTCTCAGCGCGACGTCAAGAACCGAATCGCTTCGGTCAAGAACATCCAGAAGATCACTCGTGCGATGGAGATGGTCGCTGCGGCACGCCTGCGCCGTGCCGAGCAGCGCATCGCCAAGCTGCGTCCGTACGCGGACGCGATCCGGCGCATGACCTACCAGGCCGCCGAGGCAGCCGGCGCGGAGGCATCGTCATTGCCGCTGCTAGTCGAGCACGAGCAGGTCGAGAACGTGGGGCTGTTGCTGATAACCGGCGATCGCGGCCTTGCGGGTGCCTTCAACTCGCAGATCATCCGAGCAGGAGTGCGCGCGGGCTCAGATCTCGCCGATGAAGGGCTGAGGAGCGTCTGGTATGCCACTGGACGTCGCGGAGTTTCCTCACTTACATTCCGCGGTCGCGACTTGAGCGGCAGCTACACCGGATTTACCGACCGTCCCGCCTATGCCGACGCACGCGGGATCGCCGACGACCTGATCAGCGCCTACATCGACGGTCATCTCGACCGCGTTGACATTCTCTACAACGCATATGTGTCACCGCTCACCCAGCACGTGACGCGCGAGACGCTGCTGCCGCTCTCAAAGTCAGTGCTCGATGACGGGGATGACGCAGACCCCGGTCCCCAGCCGCTGGTGGAGTACGAGCCCGGGCCTGAGGAGATCCTCAAGCGCCTTGTGCCCGACTACATCGAGATCTCGATCTACCGTGCGCTGATCGAGTCGACCGCTGGCTTCTTTGGCGCCCAGATGACGGCTATGCGCAATGCCTCAGAGAACGCCGGGACGCTGATCGAGGAATACACGCTGCAGATGAACCGTGCCCGCCAGGCCGAGATCACGCAAGAGATCATGGAGGTAGTAGCGGGCGCCGAGGGACTGAACTAATCCGGGTCACCACACACGACTTGATAGACCACTAGGAGAATCGAAAACGAATGGACGCCAGCATCGCCACAAAGCCAACCACCAGCCCTAGCTCCCAAGAGGGAGCGGATGAGCGCAACGTGGGGCGCATCGAGGAGATCCAGGGCGTCGTGCTCGACGTCGTCTTCCCCGACAAGCTGCCCGAGATCAACCACGCGATCACAATCGCCCGTCCGGCTGCAGCCGCGGCCGAGGAGGCCGAGGGGATCAGCCCCGAGTCCGGCGAGCTGCTCGTGTGCGAGGTGCAGCAGCACCTCGGCGATGACCGCGTGCGCGTGGTCGCCATGGACACGACCGACGGCCTGGCGCGTGGCGCCGAGGCGATCGATACGGGCGCCCCGATCATGGTGCCTGTAGGCGAGGCCACGCTCGGGCGCATCTTCAACTTGCTTGGCGAGCCGATCGACCTGGGTGAGCCGCTGCCCGCCGAGACGCCGCGTCGTCAGATCCACCAGTCCGCCCCGAAGGTGGAGGACCTGACCCCCACAACCGAGATGTTCGAGACGGGCATCAAGGTGATCGACCTGCTTGCCCCGTATGCGAAGGGCGGCAAGGTCGGCCTCTTCGGCGGCGCCGGCGTGGGCAAGACGGTGCTGATCCAGGAGCTCATCCACAACCTCGCCAAGGAGCACGGCGGGCTATCCGCCTTCTGTGGCGTGGGCGAGCGCTCACGCGAGGGCAACGACCTGTGGCTCGAGATGAAGGAGTCGGGCGTCATCGACAAGACGATGCTCGTGTTCGGGCAGATGAACGAGCCGCCCGGCGCCCGCATGCGCGTGGCGCTCTCAGGCCTGACGATGGCAGAACACTTCCGCGACGAGGGCCAGGACGTGCTGCTGTTCGTGGACAACATCTTTCGCTTCGTGCAGGCCGGCTCCGAGGTCTCGGCGCTGCTCGGACGGATGCCCTCGCAGGTCGGCTACCAGCCGACGCTCGAGACCGAGATGGGTCAGCTACAGGAGCGCATCACCTCCACCAAGCGTGGCTCGGTCACCTCTGTGCAGGCGATCTACGTGCCTGCCGATGACTACACCGACCCGGCCCCGGCATCGGTTTTCGCCCACCTCAACGCCACCACTGCGCTGTCGCGAGCGATCTCCGAAAAGGGGATCTACCCGGCGGTCGATCCGCTTGACTCGACCTCGACGATCCTCAAGGCGGACATCCTCGGCGAGGACCACTTCCGCGTGGCCAACCGCGTCAAGGAGATCCTGCAGCGCTACAAGGAGCTGCAGGACATCATCGCGATCCTCGGCATCGACGAGCTCTCAGACGAGGACAAGCTGACGGTGCAGCGCGCGCGCAAGATCGAGCGCTTCCTCTCACAGCCTTTCTTCGTCGCAGAACAGTTCACTGGAACCCCAGGCGCCTATGTGCCGATAGCGGAGACGATCCGTGGCTTCGAGGAGATCATCGAGGGCAAGCACGACGATGTGCCAGAGCGTGCATTCTTCTTGAAGGGCACAATCGAGCAGGTTCTCGAGGACGCTGAGAAAGGCTGATCGCGGTGGCCCGTACGAAGTTTCCAGTCGAAGTGCTGACTCCCGAGGGGGAGGTGTTCAGCGAGGAGATCGAGATGCTCTCCACGCGCACCTCCATCGGGTCGATCGGCATCCTCGCAAACCACGCTCCGCTGCTGGCACAGCTCGAACCGACAGAGCTGCGCCTATACCGCTCGGAGTCGGAGATCGTGCGCTTTGCGCAAGCTGAGGGCTACCTCCAATTCTCAGAGAACCACGCACTGTTGCTGGTCGAGGAGGCGATCGCCCCTGAGGCGCTCGACCGGGCGACGTTTGAGACACGACTCACAGAGGCCAACGCTGCAGCCGAGCGGGCCGAGGATGGCAGCGAGGAGAAGGCGCGGGCGCTGCGCGACCGCAAGCGCTATGAGGCCTTCCTGGCCGTGGGCGCCTGAGGCGCTCGTTTCGCAGTCTGACCCCGCGTGCTCTCACAAGCTAGCCTTCGCGGCCTCATGAACCTGTGGACAGACGCTGACGCGCGCCAGCCGAGATGAGCGCTGAGCGTGAACCGATC
Source organism: Solirubrobacteraceae bacterium (assembly GCA_049278415.1). Lineage (GTDB taxonomy): Bacteria > Actinomycetota > Thermoleophilia > Solirubrobacterales > Solirubrobacteraceae > Palsa-744. The sequence goes on along the minus strand of JBAPMC010000094.1, from coordinate 12,958 downwards.
GGGGTGATCGGCACCGGCTACGTTGGGCTCGTCACAGCCGTTGGCTTCGCGGAGCTGGGCAGCGACGTGTGGTGTGTTGACGTCGACGCCGAGAAGATCGAGCGCCTTGAGCGTGGCGAGATCCCGATCTACGAGCCGGGTCTCGAGGAGATGATGACGCGCAACCGGGCGCGCTTGCACTTCTCGACCGATCTGGCGCCGGCGCTCGAGCACGCGCGGCTGCAGTTCGTAGCCGTTGGCACTCCGCCGACGCATTCCGGTGACGCCGACCTGTCGGCCGTCCACAACGTGGTCGACTCGATGCCCGCCCCCGACGGTCACGCCTTGGTGATGAAGTCGACCGTCCCCTGCGGCACGGGCGCAAACATCGAGCGAATCTTCAAAGAGCGCGGCAAGTCCGGCTTCAGCTACGTGTCGTGCCCTGAGTTCCTCAAGGAGGGCTCTGCGGTCGCAGACTTCCTGCATCCCGATCGCGTTGTGGTGGGCGGGGACGGAGACTGGGCACAGGAGGCCGTCGTAAAGCTGTATGAGCCGCTCGAGGCTGCGCTGCTGTGCACCGATGTGGCGAGCGCTGAGATGATCAAGCTCGCCGCCAACGCGTTCCTTGCGACGAAGATCTCGTTCATCAATGAGATCGCCAATGTCTGCGAGGAGGTCGGCGCCGACGTGGTCGAGGTGGCGCGCGGGATGGGCCTGGACGATCGCATCGGCCCCAAGTTCCTGCAGGCCGGGCTCGGATACGGCGGGAGCTGCTTCACCAAGGATGTAAGCGCACTGAAGCTGCTCGCGGGCAACTCGGGCTACCACTTCCAGCTGCTCAACGCCGTGATCGAGGTCAACGAGCTGCAAAAGCGCCGGGTTGTCTCAAAGCTGCAACGCCATCTCGGCGAGCTGGCCGGCCGGCGTGTCGCTCTGCTCGGCCTCGCTTTCAAGCCGAACACCGACGACATGCGCGGCGCCTCCTCGCTCGTGCTGGCGGCGCGCCTACAGGCAGAAGGCGCACACGTGCGCGCATATGATCCGATCGCCGAGGAGGCCGCACGGGCACTGATGCCGCAGCTCGACTATGCCGATTCGGCCTCTGACGCCATCATCGATGCAGACGCGGTTATCCTGGTCACCGAGTGGCCCGAGTTCGTAGAGCTCGAATGGGAGCAGGTTGCCCGGGCGATGCGGGGGACGCTTCTGATCGACGGGCGCAACGCGCTCGACGGCGACGCGGTGAGCGCCGCCGGCCTCACTTACGAAGGGATCGGTAGACGCTGATGCAGGCTGTGATCCTTGTGGGCGGAGAGGGAACCCGCTTGCGCCCACTCACCTCCACTGTCCCCAAGCCCGTTGTCCCGCTCGTGGACCGCCCGTTCATCTCCTACATGCTCGAGTGGCTATGCGCGCACGGGATCGACGACGTGATCATGTCCTGTGGCTTTCTCGCGACGAGCGTGCGCAACGTGCTCGGCGACGGCTCCGGCTACGGGGTTAGGCTGCGCTTCGTCGAGGAGCCCGACCCGCGCGGCACGGCCGGGGCGCTGAAGTTCGCCGAGTCGATGCTGGATGAGCGCTTCCTGATGCTCAATGGAGACGTGCTCACCGACATCAACCTGACCGAGCAGATCGCTCAGCACGAGCGCACCGGAGCCAAGGCGACGTTGGCGCTCGTCCCGGTGGAGGACCCGAGCGCCTACGGTCTCGTCCACCTCGAGGAGAGCCGTGCGGTGAGGGACTTCGTCGAGAAGCCGAGTCCCGACAGGATCGATACGAAGCTGATCAGCGCGGGCGCTTACGTGCTCGAGCGCGAGATCCTCGAGCTGGTGCCCGCTGGGCGCAACGTGTCGATCGAGCGCGAGGTGTGGCCGCGGTTGATCGGCGCGGGTCTGTACGGCTTCCCTTCAGAGAGCTATTGGCTTGACATCGGCACGCCCGAGCGCTACCTGCAAGGCACGTTTGACATCCTCGAGGGCAACGTCCAAACCGCGGTGCGCGAGCGACTTGGTGACAGCTACCTGTCGGTGTCCGAGGAAGCGCAAGTGGACGGACGCGCGATTCCCCCCGCTGTGATTGAGCCGGGCGCGATCGTGGCTGAGGGCGCGCACATCGGCAGCCTTGTAGTGCTCGGTCATGACGTGAAGATCGGCGCCGGCAGCACCGTTGAGCGGGCGGTGATCCTCAACGGGAGCGAAATCGGCGAGAATTGCACGCTGCGCGACTGCATCGTGGCCGCGGGGTGTCGTGTCGGCGCGGGCACGCATATTCTGGAAGGCGCCGTGCTCGGCGAGGGAGTTACGGTTGGGGCGGACAACACGATCGCTGGCGGCGCGCGTATCTTCCCTGGTGTGACGCTGCCCGAGGGCGCGATCAAGTTCTAGGTGCGCGCCAACATGAGCATCAAAGCCCAAATTCCAACAGGAGACGAGTAGATGAGCGAAGGCGGCGCTGCCACATCGACCACTGACGCGCTCTCGCGCGAGGCGATCGCCCGCGTAGACGTCTCCGGCCAGTTGAATGACGTGCTGTCCCTTCCCGAGCATCTGCGTGATGGGCTGTGGCGCGTGGAGTCGGCGATCATGGCGGAGTGGGACACGCCCGCCGGGCTGGTGGTGGCCGGGATGGGCGGCTCGGCGATTGGCGGCGCACTGGCACGCGCTGCGCTTGGCGATCACGCCTCGAGACCGATCTTCGTGACGCGTGCCTACGGGCTTCCTCCCTGGACCACGCCCGAGACGACGGTGCTGTGCGCGAGCTACTCCGGCAACACCGAGGAGACGCTTGCTTGCTACGAGTCGGCAGGCGCCCTCGGGGCTCAGCGCGTGGTGGTGACCACTGGAGGAAGGCTGGCGGAGATGGCGCGCGAGGACGGTGTGCCGGTGATCCCGCTCCCGGGCGGTTTTCAGCCGCGCGCCGCAGTGGCTTACATGACGGTGGCTGCGCTCGAGGTGGCTGCGCTGTGCGGCGTTGGCCCGCGCCTGACCTCGGAGATCGACGTGGCCGCCTCCCACACCGAGCAGCTCGTCGCCGAGTGGGGGCCCGACGCCCCTGAGGACTCGCTCGCCAAGCGGACTGCACGCGGTTTGCTTGGCACAGCGCCGGTGATCGCGGGAGCGGGGCTCACGGTCCCGATCGCCTACCGCTGGAAGACTCAGATCAATGAGAACGCAAAGCAGCCCGCCTTTGCCCACGAGTTGCCCGAGCTCGACCACAACGAGCTCGAGGGGTGGGATGGGGCTTTGGATGTGGGTCGCTTCTCGGCTGTGTTCCTCGATGACTCCGACGCCCATCCACGCGTGAAGGAGCGCATGGACTTGACCGAGAAGCTGATCGCCGGCAACGCCTCGGCGAGCTTTCGCCTCGAGACACGCGGTCAGACGACGATCGAGCGTGTCATATCGCTTGTGCTGCTCGGCGACCTCGTCTCGATCTACCTGGCCACTTTGCGCGGGGTAGATCCCGGTCCGGTCAAGCTGATCGAGCAGCTCAAGACCGGGCTAGTCAAGCGCTAGCTTTTCTCTGGGCGGGGCTCGTTCCGCGGGCCTCAACCTTGACATAGTCGTGATAAGGTCTGCGTAATGCAGACGGCGAGCGTCGACGCGCTGACGATCAACGAGGCAGCCGAGACGACCGGGTGGTCGGCGCGGATGCTGCGCTACATCGAGAGCATCGGGCTCGTTGAGCCTGGTCGCTCGGGCTCGGGGTACCGTTTGTACGGGCCAGCCGAGTTGCAACGGTTGAGCACGCTGCGCGAGCTGCTCGACGAGCAGAGCCTCGACCTCGGCGAGGTGGGCTTTGCGCTAAGGCTCGAGCAGGACCCGAGAATGCGTGAGGCGATCGAGCGATGGCTCGCCGCCGAGCCGGCTCGTCCTGAGCATGTCAGCGCGGCCGACTGGCTGCGCTTCGAGCAGGAGAAGCACCAGCGACTGCTTGTTGCTGCCAAGCCACGCACTACGACAATGGAGATCGCATGACCCCGACCGCAACGCTGACCGACACCGACTTCAAGGTCGCTGACCTCTCGCTCGCGGAGTTCGGGCGCAAGGAGATCACGCTCGCCGAGCACGAGATGCCCGGGCTGATGGCGATCCGCCGTGAGTATGCAGACGCCCAGCCGCTGCAGGGCGCGCGCGTCACCGGCTCACTGCACATGACGATCCAGACCGCTGTACTGATCGAGACGCTCACCTCGCTCGGCGCGCAGGTGCGTTGGTGCAGCTGCAACATCTTCTCCACCCAGGATCACGCTGCTGCTGCGGTGGCTGTTGGCCCCGATGGCACGCCCGAGGAGCCGCGCGGGGTGCCCGTATTCGCCTGGAAGGGTGAGACGCTCGAGCAGTACTGGTGGTGCACCGATCGAGCGCTGCGCTGGCCCGGGGAGGACGGTACGGCTGGAGTCTCAGGCCCGAACATGATCCTCGACGACGGCGGCGACGCCACGCTGTTCGTGCACAAGGGCACAGAGTTCGAGAAGGCTGGGGCTGTGCCCGATCCCGCCTCCGCCGAGTCCGAGGAGTTTCAGGTGGTGCTGTCGTTGCTGCAGCGCTCGCTCAACGAAGATCCGCAGCGCTGGACAAAGATAGGCCAGGGCATTCAAGGCGTTACCGAGGAGACCACTACAGGCGTGCACCGTCTCTACCAGATGGTTGAGAGCGGCGAGCTTCTGTTCCCCGCGATCAACGTCAACGACTCTGTGACGAAGTCCAAGTTCGACAACCTCTACGGCTGCCGGCATTCGTTGATCGACGGCATCAACCGTGCAACCGATGTGATGATCGGCGGCAAGGTCGCTGTGGTTTGCGGCTTCGGAGACGTGGGCAAGGGCTGCGCTGAATCGCTGCGCGGTCAGGGCGCACGCGTGGTGATCACAGAGATCGACCCAATCTGCGCGCTGCAGGCGGCGATGCAGGGCTACGAGGTCAACACGCTCGACAACGTCATTGCAAGTGGCGACATCTTCGTCACTTGCACCGGCAACAAGGACATCATCACCGCCGCCCACATGGCGCGCATGAAGCATCAGGCGATCGTCGGCAACATCGGACACTTCGACAACGAGATCGACATCGCGGGCCTGACCAAGACAGCGGGGATCGAGCGGATCAACATCAAGCCGCAGGTCGACGAGTGGGTGTTCCCCGACGGCCACGCGATCCTGATGCTGTCTGAGGGGCGCCTCTTGAACCTCGGCAACGCCACCGGTCATCCGAGCTTCGTGATGAGCAACTCGTTCACCAACCAGACGATCGCCCAGATCGAGCTGTTCTCAAAGAACGACGAGTATGAGAAGCGCGTTTATGTGCTCCCCAAGCATCTGGACGAGAAGGTTGCGCGACTGCACCTGGATGCGCTCGGCGTCAAGCTCACCGAGCTCAGCAAAGAGCAGGCGGACTACATCGGCGTGCCCGTGAGTGGCCCCTACAAGCCCGACCACTACCGCTACTGATCCAAACGCTCAAGGTCACCGGCCAGCGCGTAGGCAATCCGAGGAGATCGCTCAGCGTGCGCGTGAGGCGGCCGAGACTCCGGTAATGGCAGGTGAAGCAGACAGCGGCCAGGCCCGCATCGATTGGGCCGACTCGCAGATGCCGGTGCTGGCCGAGGTACGCGAGCGCTTGCAGCGCGAGCGCTCGCTCGAGGGAGTGAGCGTGGCTGCGTGCTTGCACGTGACGGCTGAGACCGCCAACCTGGTGCGCGCCCTGATCGCAGGGGGCGCACAGGTGGGGTTGTGCGCCGCCAACCCGCTCTCAACTCAGGACGATGTGGTGGCGGCGCTCACAGAGCGTCATGGCGCCACCGTGCTCGCTGTGCGCGGGGAGAGCGCAGGGCAATACGTCGAACACGTGCAAGCACTCGTCGCAGCAGCCCCGCAGGTCACCATTGACGATGGGGCTGACCTCGTAGGAGCCATCCACGAGTCCGCCCCTAGTCACGCTGCCGAGATGCTCGGTGGCACCGAGGAGACGACCGCAGGGCTCTTGCGGGTAAGGGCGCTTGACGAGCAGGGAGCGCTTGCGTGCCCAGTGCTGGCGGTCAACGAGTCACGCACCGAGCGAGCCTTCAACGATCGTTTCGGCACCGGTCAGTCAACGATCGACGGCATCCTGCGCGCCACCAATCTGCTGCTCGCCGGGCGCACCGTCGTGGTGCTCGGCTACGGCTGGACGGGGCGTGGCGTGGCCTTGCGCGCTCGCGGCGCGGGAGCCTCGGTGGTGGTCTGTGAGGTTGACCCGCTACGTGCTCTTGAGGCCCGCATGGAGGGCTACGAGGTGATGGGGGCGCTTGCTGCGGCGGAGCGTGGCGACGTGTTCGTAACGGTCACCGGTGGACGCGACGTGCTGCGAGGGGAGCACTTCGAGCGCATGAAGGACGGCGCGGTGCTCGCAAACGCCGGACACTTCGACGTCGAGATAAAGCTCGAGGATCTGCGCGCGCTTGCCGTTGGCGGTAGGCGCGAGGCGTTGCCACTTGTCGAGGAGCACACGCTCTCAGACGGCCGGCGCTTGAACCTGCTCGCCCAGGGCCGAGTGGTCAACCTCGCTGCGGGCGAGGGGCACCCGGCATCGGTTATGGACATGTCCTTTGCCGGTCAGGCGCTGTGCGTCGAGCATCTCGCCGTCAACGCCGGTCGCTTGCCAGCGGGAGTGCTGCCAGTTCCGGATCACATCGACGACGAAGTGGCGCGCCTGAAGCTGGAGTCGCTCGGCGTGCGGATTGACGAGCTGAGCGAGGACCAGCGCGTCTATCGCAGCGCATGGGAACAGGGCGCGTAGACACGCAGAGCGTTGTGGGCTGCCGTGACGCCCCGGCTGCTCCGTTCCTATAGCTTGCGCTTCCAATGAGAGCAATGGTCCTCGCGGCGGGTCTTGGCACTCGTTTGCGTCCTCTGACATATGAGATCACCAAGCCGATGGTGCCCGTGCTCGACCGACCGGTGATGGGACACATCGTCGATCTGCTCGACAGGCATGGGTTCGATGAGGTGGTTGCCAACCTGCACTACTTCCCCGACTCGATCAAGCGCTACTTCGGCGAGCGACTTAGCTACCGACTGGAGAAGGAGCTGCTTGGCACCGCCGGCGGAGTGAAGGCCTGCGCGGACTTCTTCGGGTCCGACTCGTTCCTTGTGATCTCCGGCGACGCGCTCACGGACATCGACCTTGGCGCATTTGCCGCCAGGCACCACGAGGCAGGTGGGATAGCAACGCTGGCGGTCAAGAAAGTGACCGACACGCGTGAGTACGGCGTCGTGTTGCACGACCGCGCCGGGCGGATCACCGGCTTCCAGGAGAAGCCGAGTCCCGAGGAAGCGCTGTCGGACCTCGGCAACTGCGGCATCTACATCTTCAAGCCGGAGATCTTCGACTATTTCCCCAAGCGTCCGTTTGTGGACTGGGCCCAGGATGTGTTCCCGACTCTGCTCGAGAACGATGTGCCGTTTCATATTCATGAGGTCAAGGAGTACTGGAACGACGTCGGTTCGCTCGGAGAGCTGCGCCAAGGCACTTTTGACGCGTTGCGAGGCGAGCTGCGCTTGCAGGTGGAGGGCATAGAGGTGGCTCCTGGAGTTACGGTCGCCGGCGAGAGCATCGTGCCGGAGAGCGTTGAGGTCGAAGGACCCGTTTGGATCGGCCGCGATGTCCATCTCGGCGAGGGAGCGCGTCTGATGGGCCCGCTGGTGCTCGGCGACGGGGCACAAGTGGGCGAGCGGGCGCAGCTGCGCGAGAGCATCGTCTTCCCCGGCACCGTCATCGCGCCTGGGTCGATCGAGATCGGCGCAATAGCTGGGCATTCCGGCATCCTCGAGAGCCTGCGCCCTCGCTAGCGACCAAAGGTCGCGCCCAGCGGCACTGAGGGCCGCTCAGCGGCCCCTCAGAGCGGTCGCCGTCAGCTTGATCGTGCGAATCGGTCCCTTTTCGAATATTCGTGTAAGGCCGGTAGACAACAGCCGCCCCGCGGCGTAGCATGGATGTCACCGTCTCCGAGTGAAGGGAGTCCCGCGATGCAGATCGACATCAAGGGCCGTAACGTCCCAGTCACCGACGATGTGCGCGAGCATGTGGAGCGCCGGCTGGAGAAGATCTCCCGCCAGGTCTCCGAGTTCGCACGCGTTGAGTTGGAGCTGATCAGGGAGCCCAACCCGCGTGTTGCCAACCATGATGTGGCCGAGGCTACCCTCTACTTGAAGGGGATCACGCTGAGGGCTCGCGACTCCTCGCCGCAGATGCTTCATTCGCTCAACCTCGTGGTCGACGAGCTGGCGCGTCAGGTCAAGCGCCACCGCGACAAGCGTCGTCGCCGCCGTGAGGCGCACGCAGCCGCGGCTGCGCCGCGGACCTTCCCAGCAGCCGGCTAGTTCAGTAGACCTAGGGGCCGTCTCGTACGAGTCATAGGAGCGCTGCAATGGCTGCTGTGACAGGTGGTCTGCTACTGCTGGGCGTCGAGGCGGTACCCTGAGCAAATGTCGATCCTCGATCGTGCGCTCAACATCGGTGAGGCAAAGAAGTTCAAGCAGTACGAGAAGCGCGTTGCGCTGATCGGCGCCTACGAGGCGGAGCTCGAGCTCGAGACCGACGATGAGCTGCGCGAGCGGATGGACGAGCTGCGCGAGCGGGCCCGCAACGGCGAGTCACTCGAGGATCTACTGCCCGAGTGCTTTGCGATCGTGCGTGAGGCCGGCAAGCGCACAATGGGCATGCGCCACTTCGACGTGCAGTTGATCGGGGCGATGACGCTGCACGACGGGTGCATCGCCGAGATGAAGACAGGCGAGGGAAAGACGCTCACGGCGACGCTCGCAGTGGTGCTCAACTCGCTGGCGGTGCGCGACGGTCAATCGACTTCCAGCTCAGGCGAGAACGGCTCTGAGCCTGCCCCGCCTGAGCGCAAGGGCGTGCACGTGGTGACCGTCAACGACTACTTGGCCCGGCGCGATGCGGCTTGGATGAGCCCGCTCTACAACTCGCTGAACGTGACTGTTGGGGTGCTGCAGAACCAGCAGCCCTACGACGAGAAGCAGCTTGCCTATGCATGCGACGTCGTGTACGGCACCAACTCGGAGTTCGGCTTTGACTACCTGCGCGACAACATGGCCAAGGACCTCTCCGAAAAGGTCCAGCGTGGTCATCCGTTCGCAGTGGTGGACGAGGTCGACAACATTCTGATTGATGAGGCGCGCACCCCGCTGATCATCTCCGGCGCGCCCGAACAGGCAGCCGACCTGTACGTGAAGTTCGCTCGCCTGGCTCCACGCCTCACGCCTGGCAAGACCCCTGAAGGCATGGACCCGCGCTCCAAGAAGGGATTCTTGGCGGACTTCGACTACGAGTTCGAGGAGAAGCAGAAGACCGTGGCGATCACCGAGCAGGGCGTCGCCAAGGCTGAGCGCTTCCTCGGCATCGATCACCTCTACAAGGCCGAGAACGGCCATCTCGTCAACCACCTGATCCAGGCGCTCAGGGCCGAGTCGCTCTATAAGCGCGACGTCGACTATGCGGTGATCGAAGGCGAGGTGAAGATCATCGACGAGTTCACCGGCCGAATCCTCGACGGCAGGCGCTGGTCAGAGGGCCTGCACCAGGCGGTGGAGGCCAAGGAGGGCGTGCGCGTGCAGGAGGAGAACCAGACGCTCGCCACGATCACCTACCAGAACTACTTCCGCCTCTACGACAAGCTCTCGGGGATGACCGGCACGGCGCTTACCGAGGCTACCGAGTTCATGAAGATCTACGAGCTGTCCGTGGTGCAGATCCCGACGAACATGCCGATGGTTCGCGACGATCGCAACGATCAGGTCTACAAGACCAAGGAGGGCAAGTGGGAGGCGGTCGTCAAAGAGATCGCAGCGCGCCACGAGAACGGCCAGCCCGTGCTCGTTGGGACGATCTCAGTTGAGGTCTCAGAGCTGCTCGGCGAGCGTCTGAAGAAGCGTGGGATTCCCCACACGGTCTTGAACGCCAAGCCCGAGTACGCCGCCCGCGAGGCCGAGATCGTCGCTGAGGCCGGTCAGCCTGGATCCGTGACGATCGCAACGAACATGGCAGGTCGCGGAGTGGACATAAAGCTCGGCGGCAACCCCGAGCACCTCGCCAGACTGCAGCTCGCAAAGCAGGATCTCGACCCTGAGGATCCCGCTCATGGGCAACGTCTGAAGGAGCTGCTGCCGGGCATTGAGCAGCAGGTGGAGGCCAACCGCGAGCGGGTGATGGCGGCAGGAGGCCTGTTCATCTGCGGCACCGAGCGTCACGAGTCACGGCGCATCGACAACCAGCTGCGTGGGCGCGCAGGCCGTCAGGGCGACCCGGGGGAGAGTCGCTTCTTCCTCTCGGCCGAGGACGACCTGGTGAGGCTGTTCGCGGGCGATCGCATCTACAAGATCCTCGACCGGCTCGGCAGCGTGGACGATGAGGGCAACGAGGAGCCGATCGAGGCGGGGATGCTCTCCAAGCAGATCGAGAAGGCCCAGAAGAAGGTGGAGGAACAGAACTTCCTGATCAGAAAGCGCGTGCTCGAGTACGACGACGTGATGAACGAGCAGCGACGCATCATCTATGCCTATCGCGATGAGGTGCTCGAGGGCAAGGAGATGGGCGAGGAGGCTCGCCGGCAGGTGGTCAGCTCGATTGAGCGCACAATCGACCAGTACACGCCCGGCGACTACATGGAGGACTGGGATCTCGACGGGCTGTTCACCGCCATTGGGCAGTTCTTCCCGGTTGAGCTCGAGGATGACGACCTGGACCCCGAGACCGTGGACCGCGGCTTCTTGACCGAGCGGATCAGCCAGACGGCGCTCGAGCACTACAACGCACGTGAGCAGGAGCTCGGGGAGGAGCTGATGGGGGCGCTGGAGCGCTTCCTGATCCTGCAGATCATCGACGAACGCTGGCGCGAGCACCTCTTTGACATGGACTATCTGCGCGAAGGCATCCACTTGCGCGGGTTCGCCCAAATCGACCCGCTCGTTGCGTACAAGAACGAGGCGTTCACACTGTTTGGCGACCTGATGAACAGCGTCTGGGTTGACTTCACGAGGATGGTCTTCAACGTGCAGGTCACCGTTGACGGGCAGAACGGCGACGCCGCTCCAGCCCCCGCGTTCGCCGCCTCGGGCAGCTCGACACGTCCAGCCCGCGTTTCCTATTCGGGGGGCTCGAGTGCGATGGGCGCCGGAGCCATCGCGGCTGCTGCTGCTGCGGCTGGACCCAATGGAGCAGCCTACGAGGACGAAGGCGAACCGGCCGAAGCGCTCCCTGTGGTCGAGCAGCGCGTCACCGACTCAGAGCACGAAGTGGGCCGCAACGACCCGTGTTGGTGTGGCAGCGGCAAGAAGTTCAAGAAGTGCCACGGCGCGTAGCTGCTTCGCGCTTGGCGATGAACTGCTCGGTTGCCTCCACGCCGATGAATGGCGTGAGCAGGGTGCGCACCAGCTCGGGGACGATCGTGGAGATCGGCTCGATCGGGTGCTCGGTGATGTGGAGGTAGAGCATTTCAAAGAAGCGCTGCGTAACCGGCTGGTCGAGGCTGCCGGCGGCTGAGGGGTCGAGTAGGTCGTAGCCGGGTTGCAGAAATATCGTGAAGGCATCCATAAGTGACTTCACGAGCTCCTGCGCGGAGGGACCGACGGAGAGCAGCTCGACTATTCCTGTGCGCGCGAACGCCGGCTCGTTCTCCGCCCATTCGACATATGCGTACATGCCGTCCCACATAGCGTCGGGCCAGCTCGATGAGTTCCTGTAGACCTCCTGGCAGAAGCCCATCACACGATCCACGCCGGCTTCGACGCCGGAGAAGACCGCTTCCTCCTTGCCGGAGAAGTGCTCGTGAAACGAGCGGGCCGAGATGTTGGCCTCCGCACAGATGTCGCGTACGCTCGTCTGGTGATAGCCCTTAGCGGCGACCACGCGCACGGCAGCCAACTGGATCTGCTCGTGCGTGTTGTGAACGACGAAGCGTCGAGGAGCCTCCCTGATCGTTTCTGCGCGACGCGCTATAGGCATGACGACAGCGTACAGAACCCGGATCATCCTGCAACAGCATTGTGTATGAGTACTGGATTTTCGAGTAGTGCAGAGCGGGTTTACCTGCCATCGGGCGTCACCCGCTGCTGCTGATAGCGTTGCTGCAATGGCAACAGTGCTCCCAAGCGAGTCCACGCCGCAACGTGTTGCAGCAGTCCGTGAGCAGCTCAAGCTGCTCTCGGACTATCTTTGACCCAGCTGAGCTGAGCGAGCGCATCGAGGCGCTCGAAGAGCAGATGCAAGCGCCGGGCTTCTGGGATGACGCCGAGGCAGCCGCGAAGGTGTCGGCGGAGCACGCGAAGGCGACCAAGCGCCTGCAAACGTTCACCGCGCTTCAGGGCGACGTCGAGGATCTCGACGGGCTAGTTGAGATGGCGCTCGAGGAGGCGAGCCTCGAGGATGAGGTGCAGGAGCACCTCGCCTCGGTTGAGGAGCGCTTGGCGGAGCTAGAGGAGCAACGCCTGTTCTCGGGCCACTATGACCCGGGCGATGCGCTCGTGAGCGTCAATGCGGGCGCGGGTGGCACAGACGCCCAGGACTGGGCGGAGATGGTGTTGCGCATGATGATGCGCTGGGCTGAGCGACGCGGCTTCACCGCTGAGCTGCTCGAGGTGAGCGCAGGTGAGGAAGCGGGCATCAAGTCGGCCACGTTCAAGGTGTCTGGGGAGAACGCCTACGGATTGTTCGGCGCAGAGCGTGGTGTGCACCGGCTCGTGCGCCTCTCCCCGTTTGACTCCGCCCATCGTCGTCAAACGAGCTTCGCCGGCGTTGAGGTGGCCCCGGTGGTTGAAGACACGGGCGAGGTGGAGATCGACGAGGACGACCTGCAGGTCGACACCTACCGCGCCTCGGGAGCGGGGGGGCAGCACGTCAACAAGACCGACTCCGCGGTGCGCATCACGCATCGGCCCACGGGCATCGTCGTGCAGTGCCAGAACGAGCGCTCCCAGTCC
>JBAPMC010000093.1:0-10922 GCA_049278415.1 Solirubrobacteraceae bacterium | reverse complement strand
CTCGTGGGCGATGGGGCGATGCAGATGAACGGCCTCGCGGAGCTGATCACGATTGCCAAGTACCGCGAGCGCTGGTCAGACCAGCGCCTTGTCGTGATGGTGCTCAACAACCGTGATCTCAACCAGGTCACCTGGGAGCAGCGCGCGATGTCGGGGGACCCCAAGTTCGTCGAGTCCCAGGAGCTACCCGACGTCCCGTATGCGCGATGGGCGCAGCTGCTTGGCCTGAACGGCATCCGCACGGATGATCCCGACGCGATTGGGGAGTGTTGGGATCGGGCGCTTGCAAGCGACCGGCCCACAGTGCTCGAGGTCATCTGTGACCCGGAGGTTCCACCCCTGCCGCCGCACATCACGATCGAGCAGGCCCGCTCCTTCGCGTCCGCGATCGCACACGGCGACCCCGCCCGCCGGCGGATCATCGCCCAGGCGATTCGCCAGAAGCTCCCCGAGATTCTGCACGGCCGCTCGAGTCGATGACTCCTAGCCTCATGCGCAACGTGCGTCGCGGGCGGCTGCAGCGCGCGCTCTCGGCCGCAACCGCGCTCAGTGCGCTGCCGCTCGGCCTGGAGATCTACTTCGAGCACTTCCGTGGCTCCTTCGGCGATAAGTGGATGTGGACGCCCGTGGCGCTCTCCCCCTTGGTGACGCTCGCCGGGCTGGCAGGCGTTCGCTCCGAGCGCGCCGCCACCACCGTGCTCCCAGCCGTCTCAGCGCTCTACTGTCTGGATGGGCTGATCGGCGTCTACACCCACGTGCAAGGCGTGCGAAAGCGTCCGGGCGCCTTCGACGAGCCTCTCTACAACATCGTCATGGGACCACCTTTGCTCGCGCCGGGATCGCTCGCGCTGGTCGGCGCGATGGGGTTGCTGGCAGCCGTGGTCCAGCGAGAGCGCTGAGAATGGCCACCAGCATCACATCAGACGGAGTTAGGCATCTACCGAAGCAGGGAGGGCACACCGCGCCAGGGCCGCCGCCCGACCTACCCAGCCAGCGCCGTGGGACGACACCTCAGATGCGCGGGCGCTACCCCGACTACGACGTGCTCGCCAGCGCCCGCCACTGGGACTCCCTCACCCGCGAGGTGGTGCTCGACCGGGTTGCGAACGTGCCTCCAATCCACTTCTTCGACGAGACGCAAGCTCGGACGCTGCGAGCGTTCTGCGACATCGTGACAGGCCAGGACTCAGAGCCACGCATCCCGGTGCTCGAGATGGTCGACGCAAAGCTTGACGCAGGCCGCCTCGACGGGTTCCGCTACCACGACATGCCCCCAGACCCCGAGACCTGGCAGCAAGTGGCCGCCAACCTCGACGTGAGCGCCCGCCAGGCCGGTTGCGAGGAGGGCTTCGCGGCCGCCTCCAGCGAGCTCCAGCACGAGATCGTCGAGCGCTTCTCCAAAGGAGAGCTCGATTGGGAGCTGCCTGTGGAGAGGGCATGGAAGGTGACGATGCGTCTGGTGCTCGCCGCCTTCTACTCTCATCCCTGGGCATGGAACGAGATCGGCTTCGGCGGTCCCGCCTACCCCCGAGGCTTTGCGCGTCTGGGTCCCGGACAGCGCGAGCACTGGGAGTCGCCTCCCGAGTTCACGGTCGATCCAGTGCCCGACGTGCAGGAACGGGGCCTGGAGTGAAAGAGCAGCTGCGCATAGCGCTCAAGGGCGCTCTGCACCCGCCCGAGAATGACTCTGCTTTTTTGCTCGATCCGCACAAGCGCGGCATCCCAGGCCGCGAGCGGATGCGCCACTACAAGCCGGAGGAGCAGGTTGACATGCTCATCGTGGGTGCGGGGGCGGGCGGCGCGACGCTCGCCCAGCGCTTGGGCCGCAGAGGCTGGAAAGTCCTCGTGCTGGAGGCCGGGCCGTTCTGGGACCCCGACGCCGATTGGGTCTCCGACGAGGCAGGTTCACACGAGCTGTACTGGACCGAGCCAAGGGTAATCGGCGGCGAGGACCCGGTAGAGCTCGGCAAGAACAACTGCGGCCGCGGCGTCGGTGGCTCCATGATCCACTATGCCGGCTACACCCCGCGCTTTCACCCCTCCGACTTCGAGGTCGCAAGCCGCGACGGCGTGGCAGCCGACTGGCCGATCTCCTATCAGGACCTCAAGCCCCACTACGAACGGCTCGAGCGCGAGCTCCCCGTTGCGGGGGAGTGGTGGCCCTGGGGGGATCCCCACGGCTACCCGCATGGCCCGCACCCGGTCGGCGCCGGTGCGCTGCGCGCCTGGGAGGGAGCGAGGCGACTCGGCATCGAGATGCGCGTCGGACCAGTTGGGATCGCCAACGGCAGCTTCGGGCACCGCCCGCACTGCATATACCGCGGCTACTGCCTGCAGGGCTGCAAGGTGAACGCCAAGGCATCCCCACTCCTAACCCACGTCCCCGACGCGCTCGAGCACGGCGTCGAGATCCGAGCCGACTGCATGGCCACGCGGATCGAGACCGACGAGGCCGGGCGCTGCACGGGCGTCACTTATCTCCACGAAGGCCACGAGCACTTCCAGGCCGCCGAGGCCGTGGCCGTGGCCGGCTACTCGATCGAGACGCCCAGATTGCTGCTGAACTCCACCAGCAAGCGCTTCCCAAACGGGCTCGCCAACGACAACGACCTCCTCGGCCGCGGGGTAATGGTCCAGGGCGCCCCGCAGGTCGCCGGGCGCTTTCCAGAAGAGATGCGGATGTACAAGGCGCCACCGCCAGAGATCAACTCAGAGCAGTTCTACGAGACCGACCCCGACCGCGGCTTCGCACGCGGCTTCTCCATCCAGACCGTCGGGCCGCTGCCAATCGGCTGGGCTGAGCATGTGATTGCCGACGGGCACTGGGGGCAGGCGCTGCGTGAGTACATGCGCGACTACAACCACTGGTACGCGATCGGAGTCCTCTGCGAGTTGCTGCCAAGCCCCGAGAACAGGGTCACGCTCGCCGAGGAGACGGACGCCCACGGGATACCTGTCGCGCGCCTCGACTACACCCAAAGCGAAAACGACCGCGCCAACATCGCATACGCGAAGAACAAGCTCCACGAGATCCTCGACGCCGCCGGAGCGCAGGACACGCTCGTGATCGACCGCTACGCCCACCTCGTCGGCGGCTGCGCCATGTCCGTCTCAGCCGACACTGGCGTAGTCGACTCAGATCACCGCGCCTGGAGCGTACCCAACCTGTTCATCGCCGACGGCAGCGTAATGCCCACCCAGGGCTCCGCCAACCCGGCACTCACGATCATGGCGCTCGCTTCACGCCTGGCCGCACGCCTTGACGACAAGCGCGTAGAGCGCGGCTAAATGCCAGTCCGAGGATCGATCTGTCGCGCTTATCCGGGGCGTTTTCTGGGCCGGACGAAGGGGTAAGCCGGCTGTCAGCCAAGCTTTGAAGGAGGCAATGCGATGGCCAAAAGACCACGGTTCCAGCGTGAAGGACGACAAGCAGTATGAGGCAAGAAAGCAGCAGCTGACCCGCTAACGCCGAGCGGCCGAAGCCGACTTGGCGCTTTTAGAGCCGTCCTGGATACAACACGTTGCCTTTCGGGAACATCCTAACGGGCGGGATTCATGTAGCTGAACAGGTGCGGGATGGGCGACTACGCCGGTTGAGACGCAGGCGTACTCGTCGCGGCGACCGGCTCGCCGCTGCGCCGGTACATGAGGATGCTCACGATGATCGACCAGACCACGAAGCCGATCAGCGCTGGGAAGCTCGCCGGGGGAATCAGCACAACGATCCCGAGAACAACCGCTACCCAGCCAAGCCACTTCGGTAGCGCCGCGCCGTCAAGGATCGCAAGGCCACTGCAGATCGCGAATATGAACGCGCCGGCGAGGACCGGCAGAAACAGTTCCTGACTGATGAAGTTCAGCGTCTGTGCCGCCTGCGGAGTCAGATGCTGGAGGTTGTGGGCGATCCCATATTCAAGGCCCGTGCCCGTGAGCGCGCCGCCGGCCATCAGGATGCCGCCAGCGAGCACGAGCGCGCCGAGTCCATCAGCCGCACCCGTGCGGCGCAGATAGGACCGCAGCGCCCCGGCGAACAACACCAACACGAGGAACGCAAGCGCGAACAGGATGGCGGACGTCTCGACTTCCGAGCGATTTTTTGTATAGAACGCGACCACCTTCGCGACACCCGCGCTCGCTTTCGGTGTTTCTTCTCCACTCGTGAAGACCGCGCCTATCACGAGCACAGCAAACAGCACGCCAGTCAACGGCGCCAACCGACCCCAACGATCAGACATTCCAAAACCTCCCTCGTGGACTTAGATAAGTCGTGTCGGCGCGACTCTACCGCCAGGCACGGATGCTTGTGCGATTAAGCATCAGCGGCGCGCGCCGGCCGAAGTCAGAACCTACGGAAATGGGAGTCACGCGTGTGTTGTTGACAACGTATGGGTCGCGCGGAGACGTCGAATCGCCGCGCTAGGACGACCCTGACCCCCGAGACCCGCGAATCCCTGACCGGTATGAAGGCTATTGTTGGCTGCGAGATGGGAAGGAGCTACATCATGCGACGTATTGGACTCGTGGTTTTGGTGTTGACGCCGCTGCTGGCGCTGATCAGCATGGCCGGTCGGGCCGCCGGCTATTCGCCGGGCTGCGGCCAGATCCCGATCGTCGGCGGGATTCCGCCATGGGGGTTTCACACCGGTTCCCCGATCGGCGAAACAGGCAGCTTCGCCCGCGGCCACGGCCAGATCAATCTGGAAGCGAACACCGTCTCCGGGATCATGTGTCAAGAAGACCGCGGCCGAAACCAGCTAACCCGCGCGATAACCATGACGGTTGCGCACCATCTCGTCTATCACTCGCATGTCGCGGTGATGTGGGGTTTCCCCGGGAATGTCATGAAGATCATCCTCCACGTGCGGGCCAGTAATGATCCGAAGTGTAAAGTCGGGACCGTCGGACGCGCGACACTGTTCGCAAGCTACAACGGCGTGCGCAGCGACAGTGTCCAGTTCTTCTTCCCGGCTGCCTGTAGGGATCACGACCACCTGTACCACGGAGAGCAGGTCAATAACCAGGTCCCGCCGCTTTAGCTCGGCTTTCTCCCGCGCGGGCCCGTTGGTGGCCAAGAGAACGGGGCGCAGCAGGGTTCGCCGGTCACGTCAGCCATGCGGATAGCTCCTCCAGTGCGTCGGGGATGACGTAGTAGTAGGCCCACAACCCTTGACGCTCGGAGTCCACGACCCCGGCGGCGCGGAGCTTCTTGAGATGGTGGGAGAGCGTGGGTTGAGAGATGTCGAACAGCGGCACCAGCTCGCAAACACAGACCTTCCCGGCGTGCTTGCGCAGCACGTCTACGAGCTGCAGGCGGATTGGGTCGCCGAGGGCCTTTGCGACCTCGGCCATCCGTAGCGCGTGGTCGCGTTGCACCTCGGGATAGACGACGGGCTCGCAACAGCGCTCACCGGCTGCTCGCTTCTGCTTGGGGGACAGCTCCAAATCGACAGTCATCGATATACATATATCAATAACAATCATGTATGTCGATGTAATATGATCCGCGCCATGATCGACGACGCGCCCACCACAGGGCGCCTGAACCTCCCGCGCCGCGCACTAATGGAGGCGATAGGCACCTTCGCTCTCGTGACTGCCGGCTGCGGAGCGATCATCACCAACACTACGCACCCCGGATCACTCGGCGGTGTCGGCATAAGCCTCGTCTTCGGACTGGTCATCATGGTGATGATCTACGCGGGCGGGCACCTTTCCGGTGCGCACTACAACCCGAGCGTCACACTTGCGTTCACGTTCGCTCGACACTTCCCTGCACGTGACGCTCTGGCCTACATTGGAGCCCAGCTTGTGGGCGCGAGCGCCGCGGCGCTCCTACTGCTCGCCGCGTGGCCGAGCAAGCCCGCCCACCTCGGCGCAACCCTCCCGAGCGTAGGTGGCGGGACGGCTTTGGGCTATGAAGTGGTCCTAACCGCCTTCCTTATGTTCGTCATCACGGCCGTTGCGACCGATACCCGCGCGGTTGGCGCTGCCGCCGCAATCGCTATCGGGGGGACCGTAGGGCTCGATGCGCTGTTCGGCGGACCGATCACGGGAGCCTCGATGAACCCGGCACGATCCCTGGGCCCGGCGCTAGCGTCGGGCACCTGGAGCAGCTTTTGGGTCTACCTCCTCGGCCCGGTCATCGGCGCCGCTATCGGCGTGTTCGCATATGGCTTGGTGCGCGGCCCCAAGCCCCTTTCTCGCGCCAGAGAGGAGGCTTCGGGCGATGGCGTGCGCTCTGTTCGTGTGTCTACATAACGCTGGACGCTCACAGATGAGCCAAGCACTGTTCGAGCGGGCAGCAGCAGGGCGACACACCGCGCTCTCGGCAGGCACCACGCCCGGTGGGCGTGTCCATCCTGAGGTAGTCGAAGTCATGCGCGAGCTCGGCATAGACCTGGCCAACCGTCAACCCCAACTACTCACGGTCGAGCTTGCCCAACAGGCCGATGTGGTCGTGACAATGGGCTGCGGCGACGCCTGCCCATATATTCCCGGCAAGCAGTACATCGACTGGAGCCTCCCCGACCCGAAGGGTCGTCCAATCGAGGAGATACGTGCAACGCGCGAAGTCATTCGGCAGCGAGTCACAGCTCTAGTCGCTGAGATGGACAGAGGTAGGGGAGATCGCAGCGCTTCCTCACCTATTCCCACTTCGCACGGATGGTCAGCGCCGCGCTGATTCCAGTCTCCTCCGGACGCCACGACCGCCATCACCTCGATCGTGGTGGTAGCAAGAAAGATCTCATACGATCGTTTGTATGATACGATCGTTCGTATGAAGACTGAGGATACGAAGACAGCTCTGTTGCGCGCCGCTAAGCAGCTGATGCTGGAGCGTGGCTATGCCGGCACGAGCGTGCGTGAGCTGGCCGCTGTATCGGGCACGAATCTCGGGGCGGTGAACTATCACTTCGGCAGTCGGGAGAAGCTGCTCAACCAGGCGATCTTGGAGTGCTTCCTGGAATGGGGGGAGCGCGTCGGCGAGGTGGACGTCGCCCCGGGCGCGGGGCCGCTTGAGCAGCTCGCCGCGCGTGCTCGGCCGACAGTCGACGGTATTGCCGAGGCTCAGCCGCTGTTCGTTATGTTCCTGGAGGCGCTACTGCAAGCTAGGCGCTCACCTGAGCTGCACAGCCAGCTTGTTGCGCACTATGCCGAGCAACGTAGGCAGGCGGGTGAGTTCATAGGTGCAACCGCCCGTGGCGCTGAGTTGCCTCCACGGATGGCGGAAGTTGTCACGTCTTACATGCTTGCGGTCGTCGACGGGCTGCAACTGCAGTCACTGCTTGATCCCGAGGCTGTTCCGACGGGTGAGGAGCTCGCCGCGTTCTACGAAGGGCTTGCCGCAGCCGCCAGGCCCACCAGCTCCTCCGCCGCTAGCAGCGGGAGCGACTCGTTGTGAAACCGCGGCATTCCCAAACATCCCATGCTGGGCAACGAGTGATGACCACGATGAGAGGCGCAAGACAGTCATGACGCGTATGTCCCTGATTACTGCTGCAACACTTGTCGGTTGCGCATGCTTTGTCGCAGTCGCATGGGCGTCGGAGACGTTCACGGTTAACACCAACTTCACCCCGAACAAGCTGGGCGCATCTACCAATCTCTCTGCCAAGGCTGTCTTTGCTTACTCGAATGAGTCTGTGCCAACGGCGGTGAATAACGTCGTTGCGTATGGACCCGCGGGCCTGGGGGTGGAAGTGTCGGGCGCCGGTACATGTGAAAAGGCAAAACTGGAACAAGAAGGCCCTAGTGGTTGCCCCGCCGATTCGCGTATCGGATTCGGAGGGGGACTGGGACTTGTAGAAATCGCCAAGGACATCGTCAAAGAGCCATTCACACTTGACTTCTTCCTCTCGCCCAAGGAAAACGGGCATCTCGTGATCCTAATCTACGTCGAAGCCGAGAACCCGGTCACGGTGCAGCTCGTCCTGGTTGCGAAAGAAATCCATGGGCCCAGACCCTACGGTTTTGGCTTGAGTATCAAAGTACCACCAATCACCACTATCCCCGGCGCCGCCTACGCCGCGGTGGAAACCACCGAAATATCGCTTGGGAGCCAGAAAGTCACTTACTACGAGAAGGTACACAACAAACGGAAGCTCGTTCATGTCAAGGGCCTCATCGTTCCAGAGAAGTGTCCGGCAGGCGGTTTCCCGTTTGAGGTCACCATCGGCTTCTTGGACGGAACCTCATCTACCGCCAAGCACATGTCTCCCTGTCCGCGCAAGTAGTCGAGACATGTCAATCATCCACACCGCTAAATCGACGGGCGCAGCTCGCGTGGCTATCGTCATCCTAGCTCTATGCTCGGCCCCGGTCGCGCCCGCACGGGCGACAACGTCGGCAACTATCATGCCTTCGCTTGCCCCGAACAGACTTGGCGCGAGGGCCGCCCTGACGTTCGCGATTCACTATGCGGCAACCGAATCGGGTGCGCCCTCTCCGGTACGCCGATCGGTTCTGCGGTTCCCCGCGGGCATGAGCCTCGAAATACCAAGCCTACATAGTTGCGCCGCGGCGCGACTGCGCTCGCGTGGCGTGAGGGGCTGCCCGGCGCTCTCTGAGCTTGGTAGCGGATACGCGCTGGTAGAGGTCCGCGCGGGATCGCAAGCCACCACAGAGAACGTTGCCCTGCACGCGTTCCTCGGTCCTCCAGAGAACCTCCAGCCAACGTTTGAGATCCTTGCACAGGGCTACACACCGCTGGAAAAGCGGGTGGTGTTCACCGGAAGGGTGCTTGCGGACAGTGCTCCCTACGGGGAACGGCTCGTGATGTCCATCCCCCCAGTTCCAACCCTTCCATTGGAGCCCGACGCGTCGATAGTCAGCTTCTCACTGACGGTCGGTGCGAGCCAACAACGCCGCAAGGGAAATCAGAACGCAGTGCTAGTACCTTCACACTGCCCGGCGGGTGGGTTTCCCTTTGCCGCCCAGTTTACTTACGCCGACGGCTCGAGCGGCAGCG
The DNA here is from genome assembly GCA_049278415.1 of Solirubrobacteraceae bacterium. Lineage (GTDB taxonomy): Bacteria > Actinomycetota > Thermoleophilia > Solirubrobacterales > Solirubrobacteraceae > Palsa-744. Next base: position 1,954 of record JBAPMC010000093.1, on the reverse strand, counting down.
CTCTCGCGACGGTTGCGTGTCCATCGTGAGTCAGTACATGAGCAAGCGGGTACGACGAATACGTCGCGAAGGTAGTCGGTGGTTGAGGCTTGGGTGGGTGCTGATGACCGTAGGGCTGTTCCTCAGCGCGGTAGTGGCAATTGGATCGCTTACCACCGGTGTGTCGGTGGCAGGGATGTCCTCTGGGGTCGCCGCAAGGACGTTCACTATGAGTGAGAGCAGCAATCTACACCTCACCAGCAGGCAGGGTTTCAGGCTCAACGAGCACGGTTCGGCGTCAGGCACGGTCACGGGCACAATCTACGTGCATCTAACTATCGTCTCAACAAGCCGTGTGACGGCCGAAGTCAATATTTACCCGCACGGCGGCTCTATCTCGGGCTATGCGAGTGCGAAATATCAGCGAGGAACCTCGACGGGCGCCTTTAGCGGGTCGATCTCGATCAATCGTGGAACGGGAAAGTACAACCACGTCCACGGTAAGGGTTTGAGCTTCAGCGGAACCATCGCTCGTTCAAATTACGCCATCACGGTGCATGTGAATGGCACTGTCTCGGATTAACCGGGTAGCGAGGCTCGCCTTCTTCGAGGCGGATCACAACGGAAAGGAGATCGAGTGCTGGAGTTGCATGACCTCATGAAGCACTATCCCACCGTCGGCGGGGAGCCTGTACGTGCCGTAGATGGCGTGTCACTGAGCGTCGCAGCAGGTGAGATGGTCGCTCTCTATGGGCCGAGCGGATCGGGAAAGACAACGCTCCTTCTGATGATCGCCACACTGCTCGAGCCTACTGCCGGCCGGGTGCTGATTGGTGGGCGTGATGTGTCTTCGCTGTCGGAGCGCGAGGCCTCACACTTCAGGCTCTCCGAATTGGGTTTCATCCGCCAGAACTTCGACCTGCTGCCGGGTGTCAGCGCGATCGACAACGCGGTGCTGAAGCTCCTCGGAAAAATGCGTTGGAGCCAAGCGCAGCGCGAGATCGCGCCATTGCTTCGGCGCCTAGGGATGGGTGAGCGACTCGAGCATCGCGCTGAGACGCTCTCGATGGGTGAGCGTCAGCGCGTGATGATTGCGAGGGCCCTCTCCACTGGACCCCGCCTCTTGCTCGCCGATGAGCCGACGGGAAGCCTCGATACGCAGCGTGGCCGCGAAGTGCTCGAGTTGCTACGGGGGCTTTGTCATGAGCGCCAGGTGGCTGTCGTGCTTGTCAGCCACGACCCGATGGCGGCCGACTATGCCGATCGTGTGTTCGGTCTGCAGGACGGCAGGCTCATCGAGCGCGCCACCAATCTGGCCGACGCCAGCGTAGCTGTTCGATAAGAGTGACCGGGGCACTGTGAAGCTCTCGAACGTGTTGCGTCTCTACCGTGTGCGCTTGCGCTCGCGCTTTGTGCAGGAGTGCCTAGCAGTCGTGGGAATCGCCGCCGGGGTTGCGCTGCTGTTCGCTTCGCAAGTCTCAAGCTCGAGTCTTCAGAGCTCGGTGGCCGCACTCTCACGCGGAGTCGTCGGCAAGGCGACGCTTGAAGTGCTGGCGCGTGACCCGCACGGTTTTCCGCAGAGCATGCTTGCTCGTGTGCGTCATGTCCCCGGTGTGCGTGTTGCGGCGCCGGTCCTCGAAGCGGGGGCAAACGCGATCGGTCCAGGCGGTAGTGAGTCAGTTGAGCTCGTTGGGGCCGATTCGAGCCTGTCAGAGCTTGGCGGGACGCTTGTGCGTCGCACCTCCCTGACGCCGTTTGGGGGTATCGGCGCGGTCGTGCTGCCCGCACCGGTCGCAAGGCGGATCGGTGTAACCAGGTTTGGCAAGGAAGTGACGTTTCAACTCGCTGGACATACGGTCAAAGCTCCGCTGTACGCCGAGCTGTCAGAAGCTCAAATCGGGCCGCTGATCTCGAGTCCGGTAGCCGTTGCGCCGTTGTTCTTCGTACAGGAAATGACCGGTCTGAAGGGCCGTGT
>JBAPMC010000092.1:0-5080 GCA_049278415.1 Solirubrobacteraceae bacterium | reverse complement strand
GGATTGGGAGAGAGCTTCATCGGGGAAAGCCTATCCCGTCGGGCCGCGACTCTTTGCACGGCGCCTGTCTGTTTGGCTACCCGTCCCGGCCGGAGCTCATCCTGCGAGTGGCCCCGGCTGCGCAGATAGGCTCTACGACCGGATGGCAAGCGCAACATTGACCCGGGCCACGCCAGGCTCTGAGGGTGGGCGGGTTCCCATAAATCAGAGACTGCGTGCGATCCCCGCATCTGGGTGGGCAAAGCTCGCGTTTGCGGCGATGTGCGTGCTGGCGCTCGTCGGGTACTTCGCCTTTCCCACCTATCCCACCTACGACTCGTTCTATGCGCTCTTGTGGGGGCGCGACCTGCTGCACCTGCACATGCCGGACCTCCGTGTCTACCGCGGCCCGACGGAGCATCCGCTTGCGATCGCCTTCGGGGCGTTCTGCTCGATCTTTGCTCAAGGCGGCGCGCGCCTGATGGTGTTCGGCTCGATCGCCTCGTTCGTTGCGCTCGTGGCGGGTGTCTACAGGCTCGGGAGGCTCTGCTTCGGACCTGTGGTCGGAGCCTTCGCCGGGCTGCTCGTCTTGAGCCGCTTCTTTGTGGAGAACCTTGCAGCACAGGGCTACCTGGACATCTCCTACGTCGCCCTCGTCGTGTGGGCCACGGCGCTTGAGATCGAGCGTCCGCGGCGTGGCGCTGTCGTGTTCGTCCTGCTCGGCGCCGCCGGCCTGCTGCGCCCCGATGCATGGCTTCTCAGCGGGATCTACTGGCTGTGGTGCGCGTGGCCAGCGGACAATCGCACCCGCCTGCGCTACCTCGGCCTCGCCGCGATCGCGCCCGTGCTGTGGATCGGAGCGGACGCAATAGCCACAGGCAACCCGCTCTATTCACTGCACTCCACCTCCGGGCTGGCGGCCGAACTGGGACGCACCCAAGGATTCTCTGAAGTGCTCTCCTCGACCTGGTCCTACGCGGTGCGAATCGACAAGCTGCCGGTTGTTCTTGGCGGCATCGCCGGAGCGCTTATCGGCATCTGGCTTGCGCCGCGACGGGTGCTCGTGCCGCTCGTGGTGCTCGCAAGCCTTTTGTTCGTGTTCATCGCGGAGGGCGCCGCGGGCGCTTCGGTTGTCGACCGCTACATGATTGGCGCCGCCGTGGTGACGCTCGTGTTCTGCGCTGTCGCTGTCGGGGGCTGGTCGATGCTCGAGCGCGGAACAGCGCTACGGCGCGTGTGGATGTTCGGTGCTGCGCTGCTTGTGCTCTATGGCGGGGCGTCCGCCGCAACCACGCTCAGCCTCTCGAGCCTGCGCACCACGCTCGCAGATCACGAGAACTTCCACGAGGGGCTGGTGACAGCGCTTCACAGCCCCGCTGTGAGCGCACAGTTGAAGCGCTGCCCACTGCTCACCCTGCCGAACAACAAGCTGATCCCCGACGCACGCTGGATTCTGGACAGCACCGGGCAGCACGACATCGTCGCCCGCAGCCAGGCGAGCGCCGACGCGCTCAAGGGAGCCAACCAGCTCGAGAGTCGCATCCGTCGCGGGAGCGTCGCCGTCTATCCGCTCGGCGAAGCCGTGTTCGTTGAGGCGATCGTCGACGTGGGCGATGATCCGCGCGATCAAGTGCCCCTGGCGGGCTTCAAACGCGTATATACGAGCCGCTACTACGCGGTATATGCCAACTGCTGAGCCCGGAGGCACGTCGGTGGACGCCCGCCTGCGGCAGCCGACAGGCACCGGCGATCAGGCCGGCGTAGCCGCGACGCCGAGAGATGGCTCGCGACGCTGGGCGTGGTGTGGGCTAACGCTCGTTCTGGCCACCGCGCTCGCTCTACGCCTGTGGGGCATCAAGCAGGGCTTGCCGTACATCTACAACATCGACGAGGCCGGTCATTTCGTCCCCAAGGCAGTCGAGATGTTCTCGCACGGTCTCAACCCGCAGTACTTCGTCAACCCGCCTGCGCTCACATACGTGCTGCACCTCGTGTTCGCCGCCTGGTTCGGAGGCGGTCATGGCGCAAGAAGCGCATACGCGCTGCACCCCAACGAGGTTTACCTGGTGGCGCGCGTCACCGTCGCGGTGTTGGGCGTCGCCGCCGTGTGGATGCTCTACCTGGTTGGAGCCCGTCTTCTCGACCGTCGCGTGGGGCTGCTTGCGGCTGCGCTCGAGGCCGTCGCTTTCCTGCCGGTGTTCTACGGGCACCTCGCGCTCAACGACGCCGCAACGCTGCTGCCACTTACGCTGTCGCTGTTTGGAAGCGTTGGCGTCATGCAGCGCGGGCGCCGGCGCGACTACGCGTTGGCGGGTATTGGGCTCGGTCTCGCCTGCGCGAGCAAGTACACCGCCGGCATCGTGATCGTGCCGCTCGCGGTAGCTGCAGCTACGCGCTACCTCGACGTGGCGCCGGGTGGAGGGCGCCGCGTCTCCATGGGCTTGGCGCTCGCGGGTGTATGTGCGCTTGGCGCATTCCTGCTCGCCAATCCCTACGCGCTGCTTGATTTCCAGCGCTTTCATTCCGAACTAATCCACCAATCGAGCCTCTCCGAGGAAGCGCAGGGCAAGCTTGGCGCGCCCAAGCAGGGCGGCCTCGTCTACTACCTGTGGTCGTTCACATGGGGTCTCGGTTGGGCGCCCGCACTCGCTGCGCTCGGAGGGGCGATAGCGATCTGGCGACGCACTGCACGCATCGGCTGGATGCTCGTACCGGCGCCAGTCCTGTTCCTGGGGTTCATGGGGTTGCAGGATCGTTACTTCGGGCGCTGGCTCTTGCCGATCTTCCCATTCATGTGCCTGCTTGCGGCGTACTTCGCGTTCCTACTCGTCGCGGCGCTAACCGACAAGGCGCTACGCCAGCGCCCAGCAGCGGGCGCGAGCGATGACTCCGCGATCTCGCACGGCAGCTCGCGCTTGCATAGGACGACGGTCGTGGGTGCACTCGCAAGCTTCACCGTGGTGCTCGTGCTGCTCGCCCAAGGGCTCGCATACAGCTTGCACAACGATCTTGTGCTGGCGCGGGCCGACACACGCAACCTCACGCGAGCCTGGATGGTGACGCACGTGCCGCGCGGCGCTCGGATCATGCTCGAGCCGGTCGTGTTGAGCTCCTGGCTAGCGGAAGGCGTGCGTGGATCGAACGCGAAGCGATGGGTGAAGTACCCCTCGCTGCAGTCGGTAATCGCGCCCGACGGCAGGCTCGCTCCCCAGACAACCCATACCGTCGCTCTGGAGGACTACGAGGCCACGCTCAGTCCAGCATTGATCGAGTGGTACGAGCAACAAGGCTACTGCTGGGTGGTGAGCGGCTCCACCGAGTCAGGCAGGGCGTTCGCCGACCCTGCCGCCGCGCCGCTCGCGGTCGCCTACTACCGCGCGCTCGCCGCCCAGGCTGAAGTGGCCTACCACGTCTCGCCCTACGCACAGGGCGCCACCCCGCCCGCCTTCAGCTTCGACTGGACGTTCGACTACTACCCGCTCGCCTATGAGCGGCCTGGCCCCGAGATGACCGTATATCGACTTCGCAACGGAGGCTGCGCTCGCCGTGCCTAGGGCATGAGCCCTATCCTGGGTAAGGGCATGGCGATCACAACCGATACCGACCGGGCGTATCTCGCACGAGCGATCGAGCTTGCCGAGCAAGGGGCGGGCGATGTGAAGCCCAACCCGATCGTAGGCGCCCTTGTCGCACGAGACGGAGAGATCCTCGGGGAAGGCTGGCATGAGCGCTACGGCGGGCCTCACGCCGAGGTCAACGCCATCGAAGCCTGCGGCCCAGCCGATCTGGCCGGCGCCACTCTGTACGTGTCGCTCGAGCCCTGCTGCCACGAGGGCAACACGCCGCCTTGCACAGACGCGATCATGCAGGCGGGCATCGGACGCGTCGTGGTGGCGTCCGATGACCCAACCGAGAAGGCCTCCGGGCGTGGCCTTGGCATCCTGCGCGACGAAGGAGTCGAGGTGCTCGTCGCCGACGGTGAGCTCGCGGCGCGTGCGCGCCTGCTCAACCAGGCTTTTCGCAAGCACGCGCGAGTAGGGCGGCCATGGGTGCTGTTCAAGTCGGCGATGACACTCGACGGCAAGGTCGCCACGCGAGCCGGCGACTCTCAATGGATCAGCGGCGAGGAAAGCCGTCTGCTGGCGCACACCTGGCGCGCATCGGTCGACGCGGTGGTCGTCGGGATCGGCACGGCGCTCGCGGATGACCCGCAGCTGACGGCGCGGCCCGACGGGATACTCGCCGAGCTCCCTCGCCAACCACGTCGTGTCGTGTTCGACTCGCTCGCTCGCCTGCCGATCGCCTCGCAGCTCGTGAGCGCCGCCGACAGGGTGCCCCTGACCGTATGCGTGTCGCGCGCGGCGGCACGCTCGGACACAGATGCGCTTGAGGCCGCCGGGGCTCAGGTGCTCGTCGCAACCGGCGAGAACGAGCCTGCCCGCGTGCGCTCGGCGCTCGACCAGCTCGGCGCGAGCGGGATCGCTTCGGTGCTGCTGGAGGGCGGCCCGCACCTCGCGGGCGCGTTCCTGGATGCGGGGGAGGTCGATGAGATACGCCTGTTCCTCGCGCCGATTCTGCTTGGCGGGCGCACCGCGCGCGATCCCCTGGAGGGCGAAGGCGTCGAGCGGATCTCCGAGGCGCTAAGGGCGCTCTCCTTCGGCTGCGACCGCATTGGCGAGGATCTTTTGATATCGGCCCGCCTGCGCGAGTGGTAGCTGAGAGGCACGTATGGCTGCGCTGGACGGCGTCCTCGGTCGTTCGTGTGCAGAGCACACTTCACTTCCTGTGTCCTTGCCCAGCTTGCCCTACGTGCCTCTCAGCGGCTGGAGTTTGGAAGGGAATTTGTAATCGAGAAGAAGGATGAGTTGACGGAGATGTTCACGGGACTGATTGCCGATCTTGGAAGCGTCAAGAGCATCGAGCGCGACGCGGACGGCGCGACGCTCGAGATCTCAACGCGCCTCGCCAGCGAGCTGCTCGAGGGCGACTCGGTGGCGGTAAGCGGCGTATGCCTGACCGCCACCGCTGTGCACGACGGGGGATTCCACGCGCAGGCGATGGCGGAGACGTTGAGGCGCTCCACGCTCGAGGGCATGGGCGC
>JBAPMC010000091.1:0-9611 GCA_049278415.1 Solirubrobacteraceae bacterium | reverse complement strand
GAGCGCAGCTTTGCGTATGCGGTGAGCTCGGTGTGATAGCTGCCGATCAGCGGCAGTCCAAGCGCGTGGGCCAGCAGGGCGCCTGCAATACCCGCAGGGCCCGGCGAGCAGACGTGAATCGCATCGAAGAGGCCTTCGCTGAGCGTTTGCGCGGCTGCCGAGAGGCTGGGCACGCCGATCTGCAAGCCGGGGTAGAAGGGCACCTCGAACTCCGCCACCGCCGACAGGCGGCGGTCCACGTCGGGGTCGGTCGCCACCACCTCGATCTCAAAGCCAGGCACTCCGCGCTGGCGAATCTCCTGGATCGTGCGAGTCACGCCGTGGGTCGAGCCGATGCCATCCACGAGAATCGCCACCCGCGGAAGCTCGCCGTCGTCGCGGCGGGGGTCGAGCTTGGCCTGCTCGTTTGCCAGGAATGCGGTCGCCGGTGCATAGGGGATCGCCGCGATGCAACTCTCAAACAGTCCGGTGGCAGCTGCCCCAACTTCTGCCTTGCGCGTCGCAGCCAGCTCGGCCTCGCGTGTCCAGGCAAGGTCGCCCGTTGTATGCAACTCGATGGTGTCCACACCAACCTGGGCTGTAGCGACCTGCACCGCGTATTGAACGGCCTCACGCAACTTGCGCTCGTGCAGACGGCATGCGCGCCTGTAGAGGTCGGAGTGGCTGAAGCCCTCCTCCTGCATGTAGGCGATCAGACCGCCCTCATCGAGGTGATCGAGCTCCACAGCCGACAGCCACGCGCGCAGCAAACAGCGCGCGTCGGCGGGAGTCACGTCGGTGCTCGTCGAGCCATGGCGCGCATCCCCCTCACGCAGCAGGCGCTGCATCATCCTCATCACCCGGCGCGGGTCCGGGGTGATGGCGCCGTCCTCGCCCTCGTCGCTACCGAGTGAGCGTGCCGCCAGCGCAATCGCGGCGTGAGCCCACTTCGCGGCGCTGCCCTGCTTGCCCTTCGCGGTCACCTCGCCCGCACGCATGTGCTCGAGGAACTCCGCCGGAGTGGCTGCCTGTGGCGCCTCCGTCCAGGTACGCCCAATGTCAATCCCGGCGTGATCGTCGCTGCCGCCGATGCCGGTGCCGTCGAGCGTCGCTACGTATGTGGCCGCCGGCCGGTTCAGCTCGCGGGCGCGTGCCCCGTTGCGGGTCTCCCAGATTCCGAACAGCTCTGCGAGGCGGCGGCGATGGCGCGCTGTCAGGGGCGCCCCAACCGCGTAGTAGGGGTGGGCCAGGGCGCAGGCGATCTCCCGGTCGTAGAGATACATCGCGCACAGCTCCACGTCGCCGCTGTTGGCCTGCAGCCATTCGTGATCCTCAGGTGTGATCCCGTAACAGAGGACGTGCACCGCTTGTGGCTCGCCACGGAAGTGCGCGGTGAGCTCCTCTGAGATGAACACGTCTGGGCGGTCTGAAATGGAGAGAACGCCAGCGATCGTGTCGTGATCGGTGATCGTCACGAAATCCATCCCGCGACGCTTTGCAAGCTCGTACACCTCCTCGGGAGGGGTGGCGCACTCCGGTAGGCCGAGCGCGCGCTGAACGCCTAGCTTCGAGGTCTCCGAGGCGGTGGAGTGACAGTGCATGTCCACCCGTGTGGTGAGACCAAGCATGTCGGCCGATGCAGATGAGCCACTTGTGTCGACCCGTGTGGTCGAACCGGTCATTTCTATTCCTCTCGGTCTTTTCTCGTATGGCTATAGGTTCTCCCTGCAAATGGGCGACTTTGTGACCAGTCGGGGACTATTGTGTGAACGGGCGGTAAACATCGCCAAGCGCGGATTCAGCTCAAACTGAGTCAATGCTTCGCATCGTTGCTTCCCCAGATACCGTGCTCCGGGCGCAGCAGCAGCTGCGGTGAGTCTGTGCATCGGAGCTTGCAGCGGCACGCGTCGCTCGCGCCCCATAAGCTTGCGGACCGATGCACGGTCCCATCTCCTATTTCCAGGCGATCATCCTCGGCCTGACCCAGGGCGCCACCGAGCCCTTCCCTGTCTCGAGCCTCGGCCACGCGGTCGTCCTGCCCGGACTCGCAGGCTGGAACCTGCACCAAGGTGACCCCTACTTCCTGACGTTCCTCGTAGCCACGCATCTAGCCACCGCTTTGGTGCTGTTGCTGTTCTTCATCAAGGACTGGGTGAGGATCATCAAAGGGATCTTTCGCTCGCTCGCCATGCGCGAGATCCGCGAGGACGACGTCGACGCGCGGCTGGGATGGCTATTGGTGGTTGGCACAATCCCCGTTGGGGTGATTGGGTTGCTGTTGCAGGAACCGTTGCGCAAACTGTTCGCCTCCCCGTCGGTTGCCGCCGCCTTCCTGATCGTCAACGGGATCGCGCTGCTGCTGTTCGAGCGCTGGCGCAAGCGCCCACCCGCACCCGGCGACTACCTGGGCGACGGAGATGAGCGCATCGCCAAGTTGAGCTGGCGCCAAGCAGGCGCGGTGGGCGTGTCGCAGGCTGCGGCGCTGATCCCGGGCATCTCGCGCTCGGGCTTCTCGATGGGCGGCGGTCTGCTCGTTGGCCTCTCCAACGAGGACGCCGCTCGCTACAGCTTCTTGCTCGCCACGCCGGTAATCCTCGCGGCCGCGGCCCTGAAGGTGCCCGAACTGCTCGGCTCGCAGGGCAACGGCGTGCGCGGCCAGGCGCTCGTGGCTGGGCTGTGCGCGGCTCTCACAACATTCCTGGCGGTGAAGTTCCTGTTGCGCTGGTTTCAGTCAAACAGGCTGACCCCGTTTGGCGTCTACTGCATCGCGGTGGGCGCCATCAGCACAGTGGCGTTCGCTGTCAACTGAGGTCGGGCGCTTCTAGGCGCTCTTGGTCCTCGGCCCGGTCTGAAACCAAGCGAAGGCAAAGCATGCGAGGGCGACCACCAGTGCGGCGATGCCGTGCTTTGAGTGGTGGTGGTCGGCTTCGGGGCTTGAGGCGGAGACATGCCCCGGGAAGAAGGACGGCAGCGAGTGAGCCGGCTCCACGAAGTAGATGATCGCAATCACCACGAGCACAACGCCAAGCACGATGGCGGGGACGATCAACTTGCGTAGGGTCGTGGCGCTCATCGCCGCAGAAGGGTAGATCATTGGGATGACAGTGACGCCGCCAAAGACCCCTCCGAAGATGTTCGAGACACGCAGCCAGGCCTGGCAGGAAGTCGGCTTGCTGCGGCAGGTGAGCCCTGGTGCGGTGAGACGCGCCCGCTGGGAGGCGTTGCTGCTCGGGGTCCTGTTCGTCGGGGTTGTAGCGCTCTACGAAAGCCGCCTGAGCCTGCTGGGCCTGGACAAGCACGGCCACGGCCGGCTCGCCTGGATGGAAGCGCCGGTGCGCCTGGTGACCGTGGTGTTGCTGTTGATCCTCGGCTGGGCGATCGCGCGGGACGTCGGTCGCGCGTTCGGACCCGCGCTGTTCAGGCGCCTTGATCCGGCGATGGCGGGCACCGTTGGCTTCGTCATCCGTCTCACGACCGTCGCCGTGGCGCTCGTCGTTGCACTCAGCATCGCCGGCGTGGAACCGCGCACGCTTGCTCTCGGCGGCGCATTCACGGCAGTGATCTTCGGCTTGGCGGCTCAACAGACGCTCGGCAACGTAATCGCCGGCACCGTGCTGCTCAGCGCGCGACCGTTCAGGGTAGGTGACCGGGTGCGCTTGCAGGGAGGCCCGCTCGCCGGCAAGATCGAGGGAACGGTGGGCTCGCTCGGGCTGCTCTATACGACATTCGTCACCGAGGAGGGGTCCACGATGGTGCCCAATGCGGTCGTCCTCAACGTTGCCGTGCTTGCAACTGGAAGCCCACAGCTGGACACCGAGGATGAGCGCGACAATCGCTAGTCGAGGGCCAAGGCTACGGCCGTGTCAAGCGGTATCCCAGAACCAGGCTACGGCCGTGTCAAGCGGTAGCGAAGAAACAGGTGGGAGTTTGACTCAAGCGCGGTAACGAGCTCCATGGTCAGCGGTGGGCGGAGCTCAGGGCCGCTGAGGATCCTCAAGGTCTCGCTCATTGCGTCGCCGCCCGCGAGCTTGGGGGAGAGAGAGAGGAACAGCTCGTCCACGAGGCCCTCCGCAAGCAGCTGAGAGTTCAGGTGAGGGCCACCCTCACAGAGCAAGGTGCGCACCCCGAGGCGCTCGCGCAGCTCACACATTGCGCTTGACAGGTCCAGCACGCCCGCGCGTGTAGTGCGGACATAGTCGATGTCTGCACTACATTCCTCTGGCAGGCTCGCCTCAGACGTGGTGAGGATTGCAACACGAGCCTCAGGGTCGGCGAGCAGCGGGATCTCGCTGTTCAGAGCGAGGCGTCCTGAGACGATGCACGCCAGCGGTTCCTCGACGAGACCTCGCTCACGGCGTATCCTTCTGCGACGCTCGTCGCGCACCAGCCGCCGGTAGCGCTCGGCGCGAATGGTGCCGGCGCCCACCATCACCGCATCGACGGCTGTGCGCAAGCCATGGAACAGCTCTTTGTCGGCTTGGTTTCCAATTGCTCCCGAGCGCCCCTCGAGGGTTGCACGCCCATCTGCCGTGCTGATCATGTTCAGCAGCAGATAGGGGCGAGAACGGGACCTGGCGTCTGCACGGTCGAGAAGGTCAAGCTCGTCAACGAACCGCTCCACAGTGGTTGGCTCGCCGGGCGGGAGCAGGCGCCGCAACGCCAACTCAGGTTCTCGGGAGGTATCTTGAGGGCTACTCGCCATATACCACTTGCTAACACATCAGCGTATCGACCTGCTACGGTCGTGCAGTCTGGCCGGCAAATATACCCGGCGAAAAGTAGTGCAAGCGCTCGCAGGTCGAAGCTCTAGAAGCATCCTCCGCGTAGCAGCACGCACATATCGTGGAGGAAATCACATGCCTACCGGCACAGTGAAGTGGTTCAGTGACGACAAGGGTTTCGGCTTCATCACACCCGATGATGGCGACAAGGATCTGTTCGTCCACCACACAGGAATCAACGGCGAAGGCTATCGCTCGCTCCAAGAGGGCACAAAGGTGTCCTACGACGCGGAGCAAGGCGACAAGGGCCCCAAGGCCGTGAACGTCACAACCGTCTGAGCCCTGCTGAGCGCTCTGAGCAGCAGCGAGCATGTCATCGGGGCCCTGCGGGGCCCCGCCGACGTTCTGGGGAGCAGGACCGATACGCGCAAGCGCGTGGAGGTAACGATCGGGGCAGCGGCCCTGATCGTGATCCTTGCGTGCAGCGCGCTGATCGTAGTGGCGGCGGCCAACCGCCCCAGCATTCTCGCCGCCACCACCACACCGCACTTCTTTCCGCACTGGATGGCGGGCCCGCTCGGCGGCCTGTGGCCGTCACTAACACGCAGCACCCAGGGACTCAGGTACCTCTTCAGCGGTGCGGTCGTGCTCATGTATGTGAGCTACCTGGTGGGGCTCAAGTACGTGCCGCGTCTGCGTGCGCGCTGGGCGATTGCAGCAGTCCTCGCAGCGCACGTGATCATGTTCCTCTCGCCACCGCTGGCGCTCACCGACATCTTCAATTACGTCAATTACGGACGGATGGAGATTGCGCACCATCTCAACCCTTATACGACAACTCCAATATTGGAGCCTCACAATGATCCGAGCTTCGCGCTCAGCAACTGGCACCAGCTGCTAAGTCCCTACGGCCCGCTTTTCACACTCATAACTTTTGCGGTAGTTCCGCTGGGCGTAGCAGCATCGCTGTGGGCTCTGAAGGGATTGCTGATGCTCGCGAGCCTCGGCACAGTCTTGCTCGTGTGGCGCTCGGCTCGCCTGCTCGGCCGTGACCCTGTTCCCGCCATCGTGTTGGTGGGGCTGAACCCAATCGTGCTCCTCTGGGGACTCGGTGGCGATCACAACGATTTCTTGATGATGTTCTTCGTGGTGCTCGGCTTCTATCTGCTGCTGTGCGCTCGCGCCGCGGTTGAGCGGGTGAAAACCACTGAAGGCGATGGTGAGCAAAGCGAGGTTGCCTCAGCTGGCGCTGTCGTGACTCGAGCGCAGGGCGCCGTCACGAGTGCAGGCGAGCGAAAGTGCTCGCCTGTATTGATCGGCGCTGGTGTAGCGTTTGCCATCGCGGTGGCAATCAAGGCCTCGGCTGGCATCCTGCTGCCGGTCGTGCTTGCCAGCCTGCTGAGCCGCAAGCGCGACCTCTTGCAGGTGGTGCTCGGGCTGGTTGGCGCCGCCATCGTGCTGGGAGCTTGCAGCGTGATCGCCTTCGGCCCGCACTTCCCCGATCTCGCCACCCAGGGGCGCGTTGTGACGATGGTGAGCCTGCCCAACTTGCTCGGCCTGGCTCTCGGTCAGGGAGGAGAGACCAATGCGCTGCGCCTGCTGCTCAGCGGTGTGCTCTTGGTATGCATCGCCGCCTGCTCAGTAATGGCGTGGCGGCGGCGGGACTCGATCACGGCGGCCGGCTGGGCGTCGGTGGCGCTGCTTTTGACGCTCAGCTGGGTGCTGCCTTGGTATGTGCTGTGGTTGCTGCCGCTAGCGGCCCTATCCAGCTCACGACGACTGCGCACCGCGGCGTTGCTGTTGGGCGTTTATTTCATAATGGCGTGGGCGCCCATCACTGGAACCGTGTTCAACGCGATCGGCTTCCACCCCGAGAAGACATCGCTCGGGCGCTTGCATCAACGCTACGTCAAGGAACTCCTCTACTGAGCTTCGGCACGAAGCCCGAGACGAGGGGCTCCTCTACTAAGCCTCGAGCGCAAACGCCCCGGGTGGCCTGTCGTCGTCGCCCCCGGGGCTGCGGCCTCCAGCTGCTCAGGCGGCGCCGGGCGGTCCGCTGATGCGCTGCTCGCCGTCGGGCATGCGCCCGTCGCGGCCAACGTAGCCGTCCTTGCCGCCAGCGCACAGATAAACGGCGTCGCCCTCTCCCACGTTGCGAACCTTGCGCAAAGTGTGAGCGTCAACTCGCGCGAATCCGCCTTCGTCGAGACGATGGCTGGCGCCATCTCCAAACTCCATCTCAATCGAGCCGCGATAGACGAAGTAGAGCTCCTCCTGGGTGTCGTGGAAGTGGCTCCCGGTTTCATAGTTCGGCGGCATCACAATTGCGTTGACGCCGAAGGCGGTTACGCCGAGGCCCTTGCGGACCTTGCGAAAGCCGTAGCCCTCGCCGAGCGCGTCGAGGTCGCCGACGGCATAGCCCTCGCCGGTCGTCACCTTGGGGTACTCGGATGCCTCCATGTGGATCTCCTTTTCGTTGGGTGTCAGTGGTCTGCCACGACGCCGCCCGCGGGCGAGAGCGGTCTGTCCTCGGCGGCCCAGCGCAGCAGCCCACCGCTCATCGAAAGAGCCGAAAAGCCGCTAGCCCGAAAAGCCTGGGCAGCCATGTCCGAGCGCGCGCCCACGCGGCAGTAGAAGACGACTGGGCGCTCACGCTCGATCTCCTGTGCCCTCGAGGTGAGCTCCACGAGCGGGATGTGCCGTGATCCGGCGATGAAGCCGGCCTCGCGCTCATAGCCCTCGCGCACGTCCACCACCTGCAGATCGGCGTCCTGTCTCATCCACTCGGCGAGCTGCTCAGGGTCGAGGTCCGTCTGCGTGGAGTCCAGCGGGCCGCTCATAGGGGCATGAGCCTAGCGGGGTCACTAGGATCAGCACACCATGCAAGAGACTTTCACCGACACCTACACCATCCCGCAGGAGCACCTCGACTTCTGCGCGACGATCAAGCAGATCGCCCAGGAGAAGATCGCCCCGCGCTCGGCGGAGATCGACGAGCGGGCAGAGTACCCGTGGGACATCCGCAAGGTGCTGGCCGAGCAGGACATCCTCGGGTTGCCGTTCCCGGTGGAGTACGGAGGTACAGGCACGGGCACGCTGATGCTCAACATGGGGGTCGAGGAGATCGCGAAGGTTGACGCCGCCTGTGCGCTGATCCTGATGGTGCAGGAGCTCGGCACGCTTCCGATTCAACTATTCGGCTCAGAGGAGCTGAAGGCGCGTTTCCTGCCCAAGTGCGCGAGCGGCGAGTGGTCGCCGGCGTTCGCGCTGTCGGAGCCAGAAGCGGGATCGGACCCAGCCGGCATGCAGACGACGGCCGTGCAGGACGGAGGGGAGTGGGTGATCAACGGCACCAAGAACTGGATCTCCAATCTCGGGGTGGCCGACTTCTACATCACCTTCGCTGTTACCGACCGCGAGAGCAAACGGATCACCGCGTTCGTGGTGGAGGCCGACCGTCCCGGGTTCAGTGTGGGCAAGCTCGAGCACAAGCTCGGCATCAGGGCCTCGCCCACCGGCCAGCCGATCTACGAGGACGTGCGGGTGCCGCAGGAGAACGTGATCGGCGAGGTGGGCAGAGGCCTGCGTGTGGCGCTCGGCACGCTCGAGCGCACGCGTCTGGGAGCCGCCGCCCAGGCGGTGGGGATCGCCCAGGGAGCCACCGACTACGCGGTGGCCTACGCGCGCGAGCGCAGGCAGTTCGGCAAAGCCATCAACGAGTTCCAGGGCATCCAGTTCAAGCTCGCCGACATGGAAACGCGCACGGCCGCCGCCCGCGAGCTGCTCTACAAGGCGTGCGCGATGGCCGACCAGGGCCATCCGCAGCGCGCCAAGTACTCCTCGATGGCGAAGGTGTTCTGCTCGGATACGGCCATGGCTGTGACGGTCGAGGCGGTACAGGTGTTGGGCGGCTACGGCTATGTCAAGGAGTATCCGGTGGAGCGCATGATGCGCGACGCGAAGATCACGCAGATCTATGAGGGTACGAACGAGATCCAGCGGCTCGTAATCGCTCGCACACTCGCTTAGCTCCCTGCCGGCCGTCGTTCACTACGCCTACGGCTCTTGCGCCAACGGCGAAGGGCGCCCCGTGCGAGCCCGGGGCGCCCTTTCACCGTGCTGTATCTGACCTATCGCTTACTAGCCGGCTGAGCCTTCCTGGTTCTGCCAGTTGCCCTGCTCGGCGCCGTTGTTGTTCTGCGCCGATGAGCTGGTGTTGCCTTTGTTCGACTGGTTGACTCCGCCGCCACCGTCTTTGTGGTCTTTACTCGAGCAGCCGCAGTCGCCGCTGCCGTCTTTGGAGCCTTTCCCATCCTGGGAGTAGGGCGTGTTCTCGTTTTCCTGCTGATTGGTGGCCGTGCTTTCGGCCGTTTGATTAGTGGTGTTGCTGTTGTTGCCAGTTTGCGACTGGTCGACCTGGCCGCCTTTCGAGCCGTCCCGACGCCGGTCATCGCTGCCGCCGGCCGGGCCGCCGCTACCGCCTTTTGACGAGCAGGGTTGGTGGCCTTGTTTGTCTTTGTGGTCTTTGCCGCCGCCGGAGCCTTTATCTCCGCTGGAGCCTTTATCGCCCGAGCCTTTCCCGTCGCCCGAGCCTTTGTGTCCGCCGGAGCCTTTGCCGCCGGCCGAGCTTTTCTGGGACTGGCTGTTGCCTTGTTCGGCGCCGTTGTTGTTCTGCGCCGATGAGCTGGTGCTGCCTTTGTTCGACTGGTTCACGTCCCCGTTGTTCGAGCCTTTGCTGAGGATCGCTATCGGGACGTTGATGTTGGTTTGCTTGTTCGTGGCCGTGCTTTCGGCCGTTTGATTGGTGGTGTTGCTGTTTTCGCCGGTCTGGCTCTGGTTGACCTTCGAGCCACCTCGGTCGCCGGACCCGCCGGCGTTACCGCTCTGGGACTGGCTGTTGCCTTGTTCGGC
>JBAPMC010000090.1:0-6063 GCA_049278415.1 Solirubrobacteraceae bacterium | reverse complement strand
CAGTCTCAGTTGCCCGGTCATGTGGGCCAACCGGCGCCCGGCGGGCCATTTGCGATGCCTACACCCTCGTTTCGAGTTTCAGACTCATTCGAAAAAGAAGACCCGCCTTCATATGTTTACGCGTCGCGTGACGGGTCGCAGGCGTTTTTCCAGAGTACGGATCGCTTGACCGGCGACGCTCCCGAAACCATAGGTGTCAAGCAGTATGCCTTTGATACTGAGACGGGTTCCCTCGAGTACCTGCCGGGTGTCGTGGGATCGATCATCTCTACCAATCATGATGGGTCTTCGTTCATGTTTGAGAATACGGCGAGCTCTCCGTTTGAGCTGGATCGCTGGTCTGCCGGCCCGAACGGCGGGAGCGTCACCCCAATTGTGCAGCTGCCGCGCCCGGTTGGTGATCGGTGTCAGCTGGTTTGCGTAGGTCCGGCCTATGCCTCGAAGGATGGCTCCGTGTTCGTGTTCAGCACCGAATCGCCGATCCCCGGCTTCAACGACGGCGGCATCTTCAACGAAGGCACCCCTGACCAGAGGCAGGACAAGGAGATTTTTCGCTATGACGCGAACGCGAACGAGTTGAGCTGCGTGTCGTGTCCACCTGTGGGTATCAGGCCGTCAGGGGACGTGATCAACTCAAGTGTCGATTATCTCCTCCACACAGGAGAAGTAGAAAGATCTTCATACAGTACGGCGACCGAAGATCGCGGTATGTCTTCGGATGGGAGCCGGGTCTTCTTCGATACGCCCGACCCACTGGTCCCGCAGGACGTGAACGGGAAGTACGATGTTTATGAGTGGGAGAACGGCGCGGTCTTCCTGCTCTCATCCGGTAGGAGTCCTGTCGACTCGTCGTTTCTTGATAGCAGCGAATCCGGAGATGATGTCTTCTTCACTACTATAGACGCGCTCGTTCAGGGTGATACGGATGGTAGCCGCGACGTTTACGATGCAAGAGTCCCGCGGCCTGGTGATAATCCGCCTCCCGCGGCTGTGCCGTGCCAAGGCGATGTTTGTCAGGGACCGCCGAGCGTACCCCAATTGCTCGGTGCTCCATCCAGTGCGACGTTCAACGGCGTCGGGAACCTGGCCCCGCAGGTCGAAGCACGGGCTGTCGTGAAGACAAAGGCTAAGGCAAAGCCTAAGAAGAAGTCCAAGAAGAAGATAAAGGCGAAGCGAGGCAGGAAGGCCAATAGGTCTACCGGTCATGCCGAGCGGAGCGATCGGGGAGGCAAGTGATGACCTGGCATTCGAAGCGTGAATGGCGAATTGCGCTAAGTTCGCTGGTCGCGATGGCCACACTTGCGCTGGCCTTGGTGGGTGGTGCATCCGTCGCTTCGGCGGACGGAGGCCCAGTATGGAAGATCACCTCTGTCTCTGACCCGACGAATCTGCCGCCGGCGGGTGAAGGAGAGCTTGTGGTGTCAGCCATCAACGTGGGTGGCTCTGCCACCGACGGCAGCGCGATCACGATTGGCGACTCGTTGCCTCCAGGACTGGTAGCCACGGCGATCTCTGGCCTTGACGCTTATACAGCTGTTCCTGATGGTGGTGGTCCTGCTGTTCACAATCCGGTGCCGTTGGACTGTTCGACGCCACCTGCGCTGCAATGCACGCGAACGGCGGCGGTTTATCCTGGGGATCAGCTGATCGTTCGAATAGATGTTGCAGTGCAACCCGGTTTCAGCAGTGTCGTCAACCGGGCTACGGTCTCTGGTGGTGGCACTGAATCGGGAGCTTCGGTCAACGGCTCTGTGACGATCAGTGCTGCGCCTGCGGGCTTTGGGCTGGCTGCGGACAGCGTCTTTACGGCTGTGTCCACACGTCAAGCCGGTGCTCACGCAAACGTCACAACGAGCTTTACGATGAATACGAGTGCTCTGCATGTCTCGGCGGGTGACCCCCGGGATGTCCGTTTCGACCTTCCCCCCGGTTTGGTCGGGAATACAGTTGGAATGCCGCAGTGCACAGCCGCTAAGGCCAGGGAAGGCGGACAATGTCCGTCGGATACGGTCATCGGCCTTGCCACATCGTGGGTGCCTGGTTTGGATGGAATCCTAAAAAAACAGGTGATAAGGGAGTATCTCGGTGCGATCTATAATATCGCTCCGAGCCCTGGTGAGCCCGCCGCCTTTCTGTTCACTGTAGCGGGATTGGTTCCGATACGCCTGGATACGAGCCTGCTCTCTGACGGCAACTATGGAGTTCGTGTCACTGCGGGGAACATCAGTCAGGCGGAACACGTGATCACCAACTATATAACGACCTGGGGGGTTCCCGCCGATCACAATGGACCCGGGACCATCTCCCCAGAAAACACAGGAATAATAAAAAACACACCTGGATATGAATATACAATAGGTGGTTCCAGCGTGAATACACGTGTGCCGTTGTTGTCGAACCCGACGCAATGTGTGACTCCGCTGACAGGTATTGGAGCTGTTGATCCGTGGAGTGACCCGGGAGCATTTCAAGGGCAGTCGAGCCCGATGGGGACGATGACTGGCTGTAATCAGTTGTCGTTCTCGGCGTCGATGTCGATGCTGCCCGATACTTTGCAGGCCGGCGCTCCTGCAGGTTATTCTCTCGATCTTCATGTACCGCAGGGCAACGAACCGGATGGGCTCTCCGAGCCCACGGTGAAGAAGGTCGTCACGACCCTGCCGATGGGGACAGTGATCTCGCCGTCCGCGGCGTGGGGCCTTGCGGCCTGCTCTGACAGGCAGTTCTTTGACTCCGGTAGGGGTGAAGCGCTGCCCGCGCAGCCTGGGGAATGTCCGCGAGAATCGCAGGTCGGGACGGTCCAGATCAGGACACCCGCGCTATCGCTGCCGTTGACGGGTGACGTGTATCTGGCGACTCCTCGTTGCGGGCCGTGTACCCCTGAAGATGCGCGGGATGGCCGCATGGTGCGGCTGTTCGTGCAAGTTCTCGGAGAAGGGGAATCCGGGATTGTCTTGAAGCTCGAAGGCACGGCGTCGATCAATCAGCAGACTGGCCAGATCACCGCGACGTTCGATAACAACCCACAGGCGCCGTTCAGCGATTTCAAACTTACGCTCGGTGGTGGCTCCAGGGCGACGCTGGCAAACCCACGGGGTTGCGGCGCGGCGACGACGTCGATGGAATTGACGCCGTGGAGCACGCCGTTTACCTCTGAAATCTCGCCTTCCTACACATTCCAGATCAACGAAGGATGCGTAACGCCGCGGTTCGACCCGTCGTTTGTGGCGGGCACGACGAACATCCAGGCGGGAGAGTACAGCCCGTTTACTGTCTCGTTTGGGCGTTCAGACATGGACGAGTTCCTAAACGGTGTGCAGATTCAGATGCCGCCCGGTCTGCTGGGCTCTCTAGCAGGCGTTCCGCTCTGTAAAGAGCAAGAAGCCTCTCAAGGCACATGCCCGGCGGCTAGCCTGATTGGTCATACGCAAGTGTTGACGGGCCCTGGCGGTACCCCCTTCCTTGTGACGGGTGGGAAGGTGTTCCTTACCGAAGGATATAGAGGCGCCCCGTTCGGCCTCTCGATCGTGGTGCCTGCCGTTGCGGGCCCCTACACGCTGTCCGGCACTACAGGCAACGGGACGGTTGTTGTGCGCGCGGCGATCAACGTCGACGCACAGACCGCGGCGTTGACCGTCACGAGTGACCCCTTGCCGACTGAGCTCGATGGGATTCCGTTGCAGTTGAAGGTTGTGAACGTGACGATCGACCGTCCCGCGTTTACGTTGAACCCCACGAGCTGCGCGAAAATGGCGGTTACGGCAACATTGGCAAGCCAGGAAAGCGCGGGTGTGAGCGTCTCACGCCCGTTCCAGGTCACGAACTGCGCGGGCCTTGGCTTCAAGCCTCAGTTCAAGGTTGCTACCACAGGACGCACTTCGAGGGTTAATGGCGCGAACCTCGACGTGAGGCTCACCTATCCTGCGAATTCGGTGGGTAACGCGGCGAACATCGCGAGCGTCAAGGTCGAACTGCCCAAGCAGCTGCCATCGCGCTTGACGACCTTGCAAAAGGCGTGTGTGGCGCGGACGTTCGATGCGAATCCGGCCGGCTGCCCAGCGGCGTCGGTCATCGGTGTCGCGAAGGCGGTCACACCGATCTTGCCGGTCGCGCTTACGGGCCCCGTGTATTTTGTCTCGAATGGTGGAGAGGCGTTCCCCAACCTGATCGTCGTGTTGCAGGGTTATGGGGTGCGGGTCGATCTCATCGGGGATACGTTCATCAACAAAGCGGGAGTCACGAGCAGTACGTTCAAGCAGGTCCCGGATGTCCCAGTCAACTCATTTGAGCTATATCTCCCGCAGGGACCGCACTCGGCGCTCGCGGCGAACGGGAAGCTGTGTGCGAGCAAGCTGAGAATGCCGACCACCTTCGTTGCTCACAACGGTGCGGCGATCCACCAGAGTACGAAGATTGCTGTGACTCACTGTCCAAAGGCGAAGGCCAAGGCGAAGAAGGCAAAGGTCAAGAAACGCAAGGCTAAGAAGGCAGACAAGGCCCGTTATCGTAGCGCCGGACAGGGGAGGAGCAAGTGATGAGCGTTTGTAAGCTGACAGCGAGGGGACTGGGCGTGCTCGGTTTGCTGAGTAGCTGCCTCTGTATCCTGGCTGCTCCCGCGCCCGCGTTTGAAACGCGCAACCTTGTTGCGTCCCCGTTTGGCTCATTCAGCAATCCCTTGGGCCTGGCAGTCGACCAGTCCACGGGGAATGTGTATGTCGCGGATGGAGGAGATGACAACGTGGTGAAGGTGTTTGGACCCAACGGCGAAGAAACCCCAGTGGGTGGCGGACCATCGGTGATCAATGGAGAAGAAACGCCGGTCAGCGAAGGTGTGAAAGCATTTAATTTTAGAAGCGATCTATTCGGGATAGCTGTCGATAACAGCTGTTATATTCAGAAATTGAGCGGTAGCGCGTGTACGTCGGCCGACCCTTCGAATGGCGATATCTACCTGCCTGAGAATGCATTTAACCGTATCGACAAGTTTAGGTTCGATGGATCTAAATACGAATACGTATGTCAGTTCATTGGTTTTGGTGGTGTCAATGGCTCCGCTTGTGCGAAGAACGAGCCCACGCAAGAAGTGACACCGGAAGGCACGTTCAGCGGGGCGCGGAATGTAGCCGTGGATTCGCATGGAAACGTTTACGTAGCCACGATCTTTGGTGGGATTGCCATCCCTCCGAATTTTGTATTTGTCAGCCCCGCAGTTTATGAGTTCAACTCGGCGGGTGAGGAAGTAGCAAAGATCAGCAGCTCGCTTGTTGGTCATCCTCGTGGCATTGCTGTTGATGCGAATGGCGACCTGTACGTGATGGGTAACGAACAAGGAAATGTTGTAGAGCTAAAGCTGAATGCCTCGCATGAAATTATGGAAGAAACGGTGATCGTGAACAGCGGTGCGACTAGCGTCACCACCGATCTGGCTCTTGGGCGTGTCTTTGTCGGGTTCGGGTCGCTTGTCCAGGCGTTTGACTCTGAAGGGCGGCTGGTCGGAAGCTTCGGCTCGGAAGTGCTCTCTGGCTCGGCCAGCGTTGGTATAGGCGAAGCTAGCAACCAAGCCTATGTGCTCAACGGTGGGCAGGTCGAGAGGTTTGGCGCCAGTCTGGTATTGGCGGATGTGAGCACGCAAGCTGCTTCGGGCGTGACAAGGGCGACGGCGACATTGAACGGCGTCACAAATCCAGACGGGATTCCAACGAGCGCTTGCCAATTTGAATACAGAGTGGAAGGGGAAGCCTCCTTTGGACATACGGCTCCGTGCTCTTCGAACCCGGGCTCTGGCGAAGGCGACGTGCCGGTTTCGGCCGCGGTGAGCGGCTTGACGATGAA
The DNA here is from genome assembly GCA_049278415.1 of Solirubrobacteraceae bacterium. GTDB lineage: Bacteria > Actinomycetota > Thermoleophilia > Solirubrobacterales > Solirubrobacteraceae > Palsa-744. The sequence continues at coordinate 231 of JBAPMC010000090.1, read as the reverse complement.
TACAACCTATTCCTATCGCCTCGCCGTGACGGACACCAACGGCGCCAACTACGGTCAGGAAGAGACGTTCACGACCAATCCCGCGGTGGATGGTGTCAGTACCGGTGGGGTGGAAGGTTTGACGGCGACGGGTGTTCAGCTCACTGGTGCTTTGTCTCCCGATGGGACGGATGCTCACTACTATTTTGAATACGGTGAAAACGAAAGCTATGGTTCTACGCTTCCGGCTCT
>JBAPMC010000089.1:0-4396 GCA_049278415.1 Solirubrobacteraceae bacterium | reverse complement strand
GATATAGCGACCCCGCATGAAGGCACCACGGGTGCTGCGGCTGGGTATGGTGCTGAGTATCGTTTCTTCTCGACCGATCTTTCGCTGGCTATCGTCCAGCAGTTCGGGAGCATCGATGCACAAATGTCCCTGGAAATGTCTGAAAAGACTCCGTTTCTGCGGACCGACTATCCGAGCGGTGAAGTCGATTCACCGTGCCTGTCGTCGTGCTATCGGCCGCTTGTCACGGGTGCGCCAGGCTATGAAAATGTGCCGGCGGGAACAGTCTTCGCGCCGCAGCCGTGCGAGGGGCCTCCTTTCTGTGATCCTGATTTCGTGGGTGCTTCGCCGGACCTAGGCCATGTCGTGTTGAGCTCTGTCGTCGGGTTGACCGAAGGGGCGCCGGCGAACGGTCTGTATGAGTGGTCTGGCGGCAAGCTTGCGCTTGTAAGCGTGCTACCTAACGGGAATGCGGTGCCGGCGAGTAGCCTTCCCGGGTTGGGCATTCAAAACCAAATAGTTCGGAACGCTGTCTCTGCTGACGGCTCGCGCATCGTATGGTCAGCCAATGGGGATCTCTACGTCCGCGATACTGTTAGCGAAAGCGAAGCCACTCTCCAGGTTGGGTCTGGCGCGGCGCAGTTCCAGACAGCGAGCGCCGATGATTCGAAGATCGTGTTCAGTGAAAAAGGTGATCTTCGTGAGTGTGTTATCGTCGAAAGCGAAGGCGAACCTCACTGTGCGCTATCGGATCTGTCCCCTGCTGCGCCTGGTGAAAGCCCGAGCGTTCTGGGTACGATACCCGGAGCCTCCGAAGACGCGTCATACGTGTATTTCGTCGCGGGCGGGGTGCTCCAGAACGGTGGTGTGCCCGTGGCCGGCGCGCAACCGGGGGCGAACCTATATGTCAGCCATGACGGCACGATCAAGCTCGTTGCAGAGCTATCCAGCGATGACAGCCATGATTGGAATGAGCGGCTAAGAGAATTGACGGCGCGTGTCTCGCCCGATGGTCGTTGGTTTGCCTTTATGTCGGATCGTTCGCTGACGGGCTATGACAATCGGGACAGTGTGAGTGGCACGCCTGATGAGGAGGTCTATCTTTATGACGCCACTGCCAAGAATGGTGAAGGGACGCTCGTGTGTGCTTCGTGCGATTCTACGGGCGCGCGCCCTCACGGTATAGAGCTCAAAAGCTTCAATAATCGTCTCGTTGCCGCCAGCGTTCCCGGTTGGACCGCTTTCAGTGTTGCTGCGTTGCATCAGTCACGCTACCTATCCGATAGCGGCCGTTTGTTCTTCGATAGCTCCGATCCTCTTGTACCGCAGGACTCGAACGGTACCGTGGACGTATATGAGTACGAGTCTCCCAGCGTGGGGGATTGCACAGCCTCCAGTAGCACTTTCGCCGGATCTTCCGGTGGTTGCGTGAATTTGATCTCCTCGGGCACATCGAAGGAAGAATCGAAGTTCGTGGACGCAAGCGAAGATGGCAATAGCGTGTTCTTCGACACGACTTCTCAGCTCGCCCGCGCGGATACCGATAGTCTGATGGATGTCTATGACGCTCGTGTCGATGGTGGTTTTGCCGAGCCACCATCGCCGCCGGCCTGTGAAGGCGACGCGTGTCAAAACCCGATCAGTGCCCCCGAAGACCAAACACCGGGATCGCTGACCTATAGCGGACCGGGAAACCAAATCCCTCTCGCGACCGTGACAGTCAAGCACAAGTCCCGACCGTTGACGCGAGCGCAGAAGCTCACTAAGGCGCTGAGCGCGTGCAAGCGATACAGGGCAAAGCGCAAGCGCGAGGAGTGTGTGCGTACGGCGCGTAAGCAGTATGCGCAGGCGAGGAGCGGTAAGGCCAATACGAAGAAGGGGAAGGGGTGAGCGTCATGGACTCGATCAGGATGCGCGTTCTGAGCGTCTTTGTCGCCATCGTGGCTGCATCGACTGTGCTTGTGCTTGCAGCGCCGGCGTCGGCGGTGGGGCCGTGGTGGGAGCTGACGAGTGGCTCTCGTCCAGCCGACCTGGCGTCCGAATCAGAAGGTGAGATCGTCGTGACAGTCGAGAATCTCGGAGACGCTGCGGTTGAAGGGGAGACTTCGCCGGCGACGATCGTCGATACGCTGCCTCCCGGGTTGAAGGCCGTCGGTATCGTCGGAACTGTTCCTGAATCGGGGGATCTGAATCAGATCGGTGGTCCTGGGGTGTCGCTTCCGTGCTCGTTGGGCTCGTTGACGTGCACAATGAACACGACGCTCGAGCCTTACGATCAAGTTGAACTACGTATCAAGGTTCAGGTCGAAGCCGATGCTTCCAGCAGCGAAGAGAATCAGGTAAGCGTCTCAGGTGGTGGCGCGCCGCCAGCGCTGGTTGCTCGTCCGCTTGGGATCGGCGAGACTACGCCGTTCGGTGTCGAAGACTTTCGTGAGCATTTCGAAGAAGAGGGCGGCACGCCAGACACGCAGGCTGGGTCGCACCCCTTCCAGTTCACTACGACGGTCGCGATCAATCAAGGTTCTGACGCGGCTCCGCTGAGCAAGAAAGCGGATGCCGGCCCGGCGTTTCTAGCCAAGGATATCTACACCAAGCTGCCCGCTGGTCTGGTAGGCAACCCGATCCCGTTTCCGACATGCGATTCGTTGCGGTTCGTGAGGAGCCCCAACGACATAGAAGACGAATGCCCGGCACAGACAGCGATCGGAATTACATCCGTAACGGTCGATGATCCTTATAGTTTCCACGAGCTTACGTTCACTCAGCCACTGTTCAATCTGGAACCTTATTATGGTGAGCCTGCGCGGTTTGGTTTCTTCGTGGGTGGTAGTGCTACTCCCGTCATACTCGATACTTCGTTGCGTGACGGGCCCGGTGAAGATGACGGCATTAATGTGAATGTGACGAATATCAGTCAGATCGCGGGCTTGATCAGTGCTCGCGTAACGGTGTGGGGCACGCCGGGTGATCCCCGTCACAACGACTCGCGTGGCTGGGGCTGTTTGCGCCAGACCCGTGGATCGACCGAACATCCTCCATGCACTCCTCCAGAAGAAGTAAAGCCAACACCGTTCCTGGTTATGCCGACATCGTGTGCGACCGCGCCTCAGGCGGGGGTGGAAGCAGACTCGTGGGCGGCGCCAGGCAAGATCCAGAGCTACCTGCCAAACGAACCGTTGGAAACACTCGGTGGGTGCAACCACGTGCCGTTCACGCCGACGGTCGCAGCGAAGCCGAGCACGCAGCGTGCGTCCGCTCCGAGCGGACTTGACTTCAACCTGGACTTCAACAACGAAGGCCTGTTCAACCACGAAGGCATCGCGCAATCAGATCTAAAGGACACGGTCGTGGTGTTGCCTGAAGGGTTGACGATCAACCCCTCCGCAGGCGCGGGCTTGGGCGGTTGTACGCCTGAGGATTATGCGCGGGAGACCGTGAGCTCTCCCCAGGGCGCGGGTTGTCCCGATGATTCGACACTGGGAACGGTCGAAATCGAAACGCAATTGTTGAAACAGAAGATCCACGGCTCGATCTATATCGCTCAACCCTATGACAATCCTTCCAATTCATTGGTCGCGTTGTATGTGGTCGCGAAGAATCCTGAAACGGGCGTGTTGATCAAGCTCGCCGGGAAGGTCGAACCGGACCCGATCACGGGACAGTTGACGACGATCTTCGATAACAATCCGCAGCTACCGTTCAGCCATTTCAACTTCCATTTCCGCGAAGGCCAGCAGGCGCCGTTGATCAGCCCGCCGTTGTGTGGAACGTATTCGACGCAGGCACGGTTGACGTCATGGGCGGAACCGTTGAGCATCCTCACGGACAGCTCGCCCTTTGCGATCACTCAAGGCTACGACGGCGGAGCCTGCCCGACAGGTGGTGTGCAGCCGTTCGATCCTGGGATCGTGGCCGGCCAGCTCAACAATAATGCTGGCTCGTTCAGCCCATTCTATTTGCACTTGACGAGGACGGACGCCGAGCAGTACATCTCAGGGTTCTCAACAAACCTACCCTCAGGACTAACGGGAGATCTCTCGGGTATCCCGTTCTGTCCGGAGGCGAATATCGAAGCCGCCAGGCACAAGACCGGCGCTCGAGAGGAAGCTGAGCCATCTTGTCCCGCCACAAGCCAGGTCGGACACACATTGGTCGGTACCGGTGTTGGCGCCGTGTTGGCGTATGTGCCGGGGAAGATCTATTTGGCTGGTCCGTTTCATGGCGCTCCGTTCTCGATCGTGAGCGTCACCTCCGCTGTCGTGGGCCCATTTGACCTGGGGACTGTCGTGTTGCGCTTCGGCCTGACGATCGACCCGTACACGGCTCGGGTGAGCGTGACACCCATCAGCTCTGAACCGATCCCGACGATCATCGACGGGATAGTCACGCACGTCCGTGATATTCGCGTCTACATCGA
>JBAPMC010000088.1:0-3601 GCA_049278415.1 Solirubrobacteraceae bacterium | reverse complement strand
GGAACATCCCTTCGAGAAGTCCCTCTATGAACAGCGCGGCGGCAGCTACCAGCTTGCGCAATCCCTGTTCGCACAGGCCGACGGCGGGCTGCTCGGCACCGGCTTCGACCAGTCGCTGCTGGTGCTTCCCCATCATCGAGAACCGATCCTGCCGGTGCCCGAAAGCGACATGATCTACGCGGTGATCGTCAACGAGCTCGGGCTCGTGGGCGCCGCTGCGCTGCTCCTTACCTACCTCCTGTTCGTGGCACGCGGCCTGAAGACGGCGATGCTCGCGCGCGACTCGTTCTCCAAGTTGCTTGCTGTCGGCCTGTCGTTCGTCGTGGCCATGCAGGTGTTCGTGATCGTTGGCGGCGTCACGCGCTTGATCCCGCTGACGGGGGTCACGCTGCCGTTCGTCGCCTATGGCGGCTCCTCGGTGGTGATGAACTTCGTGCTGCTCGCGTTGCTGCTCGTCGTCTCAGACCGCGCTCGCCGACCGTACTCCTCCTCACGTTGAGGCAAGCAGTGGGCATATCGCTCGTCTCAACGTCCATCGGCGCCGCACCTGACTGGGCTGAGAGAGCCGTTCTGGGCGCGATTGTGCATTTTTGAGCAGGTTCGAGCAGGTTCGTTGCCGCTTTCGGTCGAAAACCTCCACATACCGGTGCAAGCGAGCATTTCGCAGCGGTGACAGGCGAACATCTCCGGCAATGCCAACTTCCACCACAGATGTCACATCCAGCTTCGTAGTCCGGGCGCGCGATCTGCGTCCCGGGGAGGATCGCCGTCGGCGCTATCCCGGTCGCATCGGCAACTTCTCATCAGCCGCCGGCTTGCACCCCAGACCGTGGTGCAAGCGCCTGCGGCGCGCGCTGCGTGAGGACCTGTTCGTGCTCCACTATCAGCCAATCGTCTCGCTCGAGAGTGGAGGCGTCTCCCACTACGAGGCCCTGATCAGGCTTGCCGATGATCCAGATGAGCCGCTCACTCCACCGTGCAGCTTCCTACCGGCCGCAGAGCGCTATGGGCTCATCCAGGAGATCGACCGGATGGTGATAGGCAAGGTGGTTGCGCTGATGGGAGGAGAGCTCGCCGACCGCGATGCTCGCGTCGCCGTGAACCTCTCCGCGCTATCGATCACAGACAGGGGGATGCTCGCCCACATCGAGCAGGAGCTCAATCGGCACAAAGTCGACGCCGAGCGCCTGATCGTCGAGGTCACCGAGACGGCAGCCATCGGTGACATGCGTCGTGCTCAAACGTTCTGCGAAGGGGTGCACACGCTTGGCAGCTCGGTCGCATTGGATGATTTCGGAGCGGGCTTTGGCTCCTTCCAATACCTCAAGCACCTGCCGTTCCGCTACCTGAAGATCGACGGTGACTTCATTCGCACACTGCCCACTTCACGTAAGGATCAGCTAGTGGTGCAGGCGCTCGTCGGGGTGGCTCGTGGAATGGGCAAGCAAACGATCGCCGAGTATGTTGGCGATGAGCCCACAATGCGCTTACTGCGCAGCTACGGCGTCGACTTTGCGCAGGGCTTTGAGGTCGGACGTCCTTGTGCCCAGGTCGAGGCTTTCGCGCAGAACGGCTAGCGCGGCTCTGGCATCTGCGTGCGCAGCATCGCATCCCACAGACGGTCAGGCAGCAGTTTGCGCTGAAACACCGTTAGGTGCGCCGAGGGCGTGAGCAGCATCCGCGAAGGCGCTTTGCGACGGGAGATCGCCTTCTCGATCGCCTTTGCCACTACGTCTGGTCCGCCGCCGAGGTGGCGCATCGGGCCTTCATAGACGCCGGCGGTCATCGCGGCGAGCTTGGTGTTGAACTCTTTATAAGGGTCCGCGCCCTCGCGATCCCCAGCCGCACCGTTGGAGTCTGCTTCGTTGACGGTGCCCACCGCCGTCTTGCCGAACTCGGTTGTGATGAGCCCCGGCTCGACGAGCACCACATCCACGCCAAAGCCCCTCACCTCGAAGCGCAGAGCGTCGCTGATGGCCTCAAGTGAGTACTTGGTGGCGTGGTAGAGCCCGCCGCCTGGCAGCGTCAGTCTGCCGCCCATCGAGCCCACGTTCACAACCTTGCCCCAATGCTGGCTGCGCATCGCCGGCAGCGCGAGTTGGGTCAACGCAATCACGCCGAACACGTTCGTCTCGAACTGGCGACGCACCGCCTCTAGCGGGACCTGCTCGATCGGCCCGCCCTGGCTGTAGCCGGCGTTGTTGACAAGCACGCCAACCGCGCCGTGCTCGCGCTCGATCGTCTCCACAGCCGCATGCATCGACTGCTCGTCGGTGACGTCGAGCTGAAGCAGCTTGCAGCCTGTCTCAGCGAGATGCTCGATCGACTCAAGCCGCCTTGCGCTTGCGTACACGCTCCAGCCGTGGCCGGCCAGTCGTCGTGCCGTCGCCTCGCCGATCCCGGAAGAGCATCCGGTGATGAGGACCGCCTTGGACACGCTTGCCGACACCCGCCCAGCATACGGAATGCGACATGGATGAGATGGACGGCTACCCCGAGAGCGCCTTCTGCGCTCGGGTTCTCTAGGGTGCCATCTGATGCGTGCCGTCACCTTTCAGGCGCCGGGCGAGGTGCTCGTCCAAGACGTCCCGGAGCCAGAGCTGTCTGATCCGGGCGATGCGATCGTGCGAATCGAGGCCACGGGCGTATGCGGATCGGATCTGCACATCTACCACGGGCGGGTGAAGATCGATCCTGGTTTCACGATCGGCCACGAGTATGTGGGCACAGTGCTCGCGATCGGCGAGGACGTGCGCAGCGTGCAGGTCGGCGACCGTGTGCTCGGCTGCTTTCAAACAGCCTGTGGGCGCTGTTATTTCTGCCGCCATGGCTGGTTTCACAAGTGCGACTCCTCACGCACCTTCGGCCATGGCGCGACGCTCGGCTCGCTGCAAGGCACCCAGGCGGAGCAGGCGCTTATCCCCAGTGCAGACTTGGTGTTGCGCAAGATTCCCCAAGGCATGAGCGATGAGGTGGCGCTGTTCGCAGGTGATGTGATGGGAACCGGCTACCACGCGGTCGCCGACAGCGGCCTGCGCGCCGGGGACGTGGCGGCTGTGCTTGGACTCGGACCTGTGGGCCTCTGTGCGGTACAGGCCGCCAAGGCTGCCGGCGCGGCGCGGGTGATCGCCATCGACACGGTGCCTGAGCGCCTGGCGATGGCTGAGTCCTTTGGCGCCCAGCCGGTGCATCTGAGCGAGAGTGATCCTCGCGCCGCCGCCCGTGAGGCGACTGAGGGACGCGGAGTGGATGTGTGCATCGACGCTGTGGGCCATCCGCAGGCGTTCGACCTGGCGCTGCGACTGACGCGCAAGTGCGGCGCCGTGCAGGCGGTTGGGGTATACGCCGAGCGCGCCGAGGTGCACATGGGCCTCTTGTGGATCAAGTCGTTGCACGTCTGCGCAGGGCACGCCAACGTGATCGCCCACGTCGACCGGGTGCTTGCGATGATGTCGGCTGGCCTGCTCGATCCCGGCCCGCTGGTCACTCATCACATGAGCCTCGAGCAGGCCCCAGAGGCGTACGCTCTATATGACCGCCGTGAGGCGCTGAAGATCGTGCTGAAGCCCTGATAGGGGTCGGCACCCCGATGGACCAAGCG
>JBAPMC010000087.1:0-1655 GCA_049278415.1 Solirubrobacteraceae bacterium | reverse complement strand
GCAGGGTGTTAGCACTACATCGGCGCAGCGCCGGCGGAATGATCAGTCGGCAGACGCGGGATCGGCGTTCCGGATGTTCGGCGGCAGCGCCACGCCGACCGCCTGGAAGGCCTTTCCAGCCACTCCGGTCACCGGTGTGCGCAAGATGAAACGCTTGCTGTCCTGTTCAACCTCGATCTCCTGTAGCCGATCGAGGTCGGCGAGCAGTTGCCGCCATTCCGGCTTCAGTCGTGCAGCGGCCAGCCGCTCTTCCAGCTCTTTGCGCAAGACCACAGCCAGGAACGAACAAAACACATGGCCGCAAATGGCTGCATCGGTCTGGTGATAGATCGGCCGTGTCGCCAGTAGAGCCTTCTCCGAACGGAACAATTGCTCCACGACCAGCAGATCACGATAGCGGAGCATCACGTTCAAAGGGTGTAGCCGGGTATTGGTGCGCAACACATAGAGCCCGTCGTAGCGCGCATCCTCGGCGATGCGGGCCTCGTCGATGGTGAAGTGCTGTTCGTCGGGCGTCTTCAGGTAGCGCCGATAGGCGCTGTTGCCGACCAGCGATTTGTCGCCCTGTCGCAGCTTGGCGCGCAACGTGGTCAATACCGCCTCGCGAGTGCGGGCGGCCCGTGCCGCCTCGGCGAGGTTACGGCAAACGATGTAGCGGCGGTTACCGAGCTTAACCTCCTTGGCTTGCAGCTCGGTGTCGGGTCGTCCTTTGTGCGGAAGCACCAGTGGCACGCTCGGTGTCTGGTCGGCCATGACAACCTCGCGCACCTCCTTGGTGCCGCGCTCGCGCACACCGAGGATGTAGTCCAAACCGCGCTGCTCCAGCGCGGTGATGGTGGCGGCACTGATCATGCCGCGATCGGCGACGACGCAGACACGCTCGATGGAGAAGCGGTTGCGCAGCCGCTCGATGACGGGGATCAGCGTGGTGACGTCGGCGGTATTGCCCGGCCACATCTCCGAGCAGATCGGCCGTCCCTCCTGATCGATGATAACGCCGACGATCATCTGGTTCAGATGCGGCCGATAATCCTTGGAGTGGCCGCGTTCGCCGAGCGTGGCGCCGCCCTCACCCTCGAAATAAATCGAGGTGGTGTCCATGAACACCACGGACAGATCGCTGAACAGCGTCCGTCGGCGGGCGAACAGCCGCTCCTCCACGATCCTTCATGCTACGCGCGATGAGCGTGCGGTCGGTTTGATCGGCCGCAGGCAACTCCTCGCCGAGCCAGGCCATGGCGCGGTAGAGATGATGCAGTTGCAGTTCGTCAGCACCGTCGATGCGATAGTCGTCGCGCCATTGCTCGCAGGCGCGATCGGAGCCGGAGACCATCAGCCGGTGCAGGACGGTGAGGAAGACCGCGCGTTCGACGGGAAACTCGAAGCCGCGATCAGCCAGAAGTTCGTGCAGCACCTCGCCGCAGCCGCTGTCGCGCCAGAGACGCTCGAACAGCAACGGCGGCCCGATGCGCTTGCACCTGAGTGCCGGCACGCTGCCTTCGTCCATCAAAGACAGAATCATTGAGCGCTGAGCGAGGCGAGCGGCGGATCGCACCAGGCGGTCGAGGTCGCCGCGGCGTTCGACATCTTCCTTGCGGCCGAGATTGCGGATGATGCGCTGCTTGATCTGGCCGTCCTCGCGCACGGTCTCGACC
>JBAPMC010000086.1:0-5561 GCA_049278415.1 Solirubrobacteraceae bacterium | reverse complement strand
GTCCTATGCGCTTCAGCATAAATTCACCTATGCAAGCGTGAAGAACTCCTCGGGCAAGTATGTTGAACCGACGCTTGCCTCAACCAGCGCGGCCGCCGAAGGGGTCGAAGTTCCGGCGAACCTCGGGATCAAGATCAAGAACCCCTCCTCCCCCGCTGCCTACCCGATCACCTCGCAGACGTTCGTGGTGGTCTACAAGGACATGTGCAAGGCCGGCGTACCCGGCGGCGAATCGGCTGCCAAGGGCGTCGTGTCCTTCCTGAACTACGGTCTCGGCTCGGGGCAGAGCATTCTCAGCCAGGCCGACTATGCGGCGCTGCCGAGCGCGATCCTGACCAAGTCCAAGGAAGCGGTCACGGCGCTGCAGTGCAACGGAGCGCCCATCTCGGGCTGAGCGTGATCTACGGACGCCGCCCAAATAGAGTCACCCCCACTATGGATGCAAGGGTGGAGATGACACCGGGCCACGCAAGGCGTGGCCCGGTGGTCGGCGACTAGGAACAGGCAGGCAAATGGAGAGCGCATCCCTCGCGAGCAGCGGCCACTCATCGCTTGAGCGGTCGCAGCTTGCGCGTCTCCCGGATCGGGTGCTGCGCTACGGCTTGACGGCGCTGGCGGCGTCGATTCTCGCACTGATCGTCTACTTCTTCGTCAAGCTCGTTGGCGAAGCGGGCCCGGCGTTTGCAAAGTTCGGAGTGCTCGGCTTCACGTTCGGCAACGACTGGAATGTGAGCGCCAATCAATTCGGGGCGCTGCCGTTGCTCGTGGGGACGCTCATCACCTCGGGCCTGGCGCTCATGATCGGTGTGCCGGTTGCCGTGGCTACAGCCCTGTATGTGACTGAGCTGTGCCCGCTGCGCATCCGCGGTCCGGTGACGGTGCTGATCGAGTTGCTCGCGGCGGTGCCCTCGGTTGTATACGGCCTGTGGGGGATTTTCTTCCTCGCGCCCAAGTTGCAGCCGGCAGAGCAGTGGGTTGCTGACCGCCTCTCGTTCGTGCCGTTCATCGGCGGCGGCCTCGTGACGATTCCCAACTACTTCATCACGGGGCTGGTGCTGGCGATCATGATCCTGCCGATCGTGAGCTCGATCTCACGCGAGGTCATGAGCACCGTGCCCGCCGACCACAAGGAGGCGGCGCTCGGGCTCGGAGCGACCCGTTGGGAGATGGTACGCACGGCTGTACTCCCCTACTGCCGCAGCGGGATCACCGGCGCGGCGATGCTCGGCCTCGGCCGCGCGATCGGCGAGACGATTGCGGTGACGATCCTCGTGGGCGACGCTCCCGTGCTCGGTGGCCACCTGTTTGGCCAGGGCTACAGCCTGGCGGCGGCTATTGCCAACGAGTTCGGCGAGGCCCAGGAACTGCACCGCTCGGCGCTGTTTGCGGCAGGCCTCGTGCTGTTCGTGCTGACGCTGCTGGTCAATGTGATCGCACGTTTGCTCGTCCTAAGGGCCTCGCGCACCAATACGCCCAAGCGCGCTGTCAGCGACTCCCGCGAGGTCGACACGCTGGCTGAGAGGGCATTGGGCGCATGAGCACTGACGCGCAAATGCTCGCGCGCTTTTCGGTGAGTCCACGTCGCCGACGCAAAGACCGGATCGCGCGCGGCTCGATCCTGCTCGCCACGGCGATCGCATTGGTGCCACTCGCCCTGATCGTGTACTACCTGCTCAGCAAGGGTCTCGGCTCCTTCAGCGTGAGCTTCTTCACAACTGATCCGACTGGCAACACGTTCTTCGCGAGCTCCTCGATCGGTGGCATCAAGAGCGCGATCCTCGGCACGATCGAGATCGTGGCGATCGCCTCTGCGCTTGCGGTACCGCTCGGCCTCGGCGTGGCGGTTTGGCTCGTGGAGTACGGGCGGGGCAGTCGTTTTGCACACACGGTGCGCTTCTTCGTGGACGTGCTTACCGGCGTGCCCTCGATCATGTTTGGCCTGTTCATATACATCGCGCTGATCGTGGGCACCGGCACCTCCTATGCCGCCTATAAGGGGGCGTTTGCGCTCGCGCTGCTGATGCTGCCGGTGGTGACGCGCTCGGCCGAGGTGGTGCTGCTGCTTGTGCCCGGTTCACTGCGCGAGTCGGCGTTGGCGCTCGGCGCGCCGCGCTGGAAGGTGATCTTCAGGATCGTGCTGCCCACCGCGACGCCGGGCCTCGTCACGGGTGTGCTGCTGGCTGTGGCGCGCGCCGCCGGAGAGACCGCGCCGCTGCTGTTCACGGCCGGTGCGACGCTGAAGACGAACTTCAATCTCAGTGGGTTCATGAACTCACTGCCGATGCAGATTTACACCGATGTCACATCTCCGACCACCGCCGTGGTAAACCGTGCTTGGGGCGCAGCCCTGACGCTCGTCGTCATGATTCTTCTGCTGAACCTCGTTGCACGCCTCCTCGCCCGAAGGAGCAGCCTAGGATGAACGCTGACGAACCACCAACGCAGATGCTCGATCCCCGCCAAAGCCAACCCCCCAAGAGCACTCCGGTCGCTTCTACCGCCAGTGCTTCCCCACGCACGAACGTGCGCGACGGGCTTGCCGTGAGGCTCGAGAAGCTGCGCGCCTTCTACGGCGCCGCCGAGCAGGTCAAGGGCATCGACCTCGACTTCCACGCCAACGAGGTTACGGCGATCATCGGGCCCTCGGGCTGCGGAAAGTCGACGATGGTGCGCTGCATCAACCGCATGCACGAGGAGGTGCCGGGGGCGCGCGCCGAGGGCAAGGTGTTGCTTGACAACTTCGATATCTACGACCCCACGGTCGACGTCGTGGCGGTTAGGCGTGCGATCGGAATGGTCTTTCAGAAGCCCAACCCGTTCCCCACGATGTCAGTGTTCGACAACGTTGCGGCGGGTTTGCGGCTCGCCTCGCGCGGACGCGGGGATCTTCAGCACAAGGTCGAGTCGGCGCTGCGCAGCGCCGGGTTGTGGGAGGAGGTAAAGGACCGCCTCTCTGAGCCTGGCGCGGGCCTCTCAGGCGGCCAGCAGCAGCGTCTGTGCATCGCTCGCTCGCTCGCTGTGGAACCAGAGGTGATTCTGATGGACGAGCCCTGCTCGGCGCTCGACCCGATCGCGACGCTAAAGATCGAGGAGTTGATCGATCAGCTCAAGACGCGAGTGACGATTGTGATTGTTACCCACAACATGCAGCAGGCCGCGCGCGTTGCAGATCGCACAGCGTTCATGCTCAGCGGGGAGCTTGTCGAGGTCGCTCCCACACAGAAAATATTCACGAACCCCGAGGATTCGAGAACCGAAGAATATGTCACCGGAAAGTTCGGCTAGAGAGCAGATGGACTCGCCGCTGCTTACCCCTCAACAAGGAAGACAGCACTTCCAGCAGCAGCTGCAGGAGCTAGAGACGCGTGCGCTCGGGGGACTCGACGTAGTTGTCGAACAGCTCGACCGCACGCTCGAGGCGCTCACCCACCAGGACGTCGAGCTCGCCCAGATGGTGATCGCCGACGACGACCGCGTCGACGGCCGCTATTTGGAGGTTCATCAGGGGATACTCTCGCTACTCGCCACCCAGGCTCCCGTAGCGGGTGACCTGCGGCTCGTGGCGGCGCTCCTACACGTGATCATGCATGTCGAGCGGATGGGCGACCAGTGCGTGAACATCGCCAAGCTGATCCCGCTTTCGGGCTATGAGCCACCGGTCCGCCCAGAGGTGCTCGAGGTGGTTTTGAAGATGGGCGCGCATGCGCGTTCGGAGATCGTGCAGTGCAAGGCTGCGTTCAGCAGTCGCGATGTCGGCCTGGCCGAAGATTTGGCGCGACAGGATCGCGAGATCAACCGCCTGAACCGCCAGATCTTCCGCATCGCGCTCGACATTGGTGACGACCCGGACACGCGCGAGTGGGCGATGCACATGGTGCTGATGGCCCGTGCGCTTGAGCGCGTCGGTGACAATGCGGTGGACGTCGGCGAGCAGGTGGCGTTCGTTGTGACCGGCCTGTTCCGCGAGTTCTCCGACCAGTCGAACCCGCTCGGCAACTAAAGCGCTGAGCGCTCCAACAGCGGCTTGGTAGCCGAGCAGCGTCCGCCGCGGCGCTCTGCGCAGGATGCCCGGGCATTGTGCGAGCGCTTGTGGCGCGCCCAAACAGCGCGATCGCTTGTGAACATCCTGTGACTATCGTCTGCACTCATTGTCTTTTGTGTCTCAGCGGCCTATACACTGCGCGCAGATGACGGCGGGGATCCTCTCCAAGGATGAAGGGGTTGCTTCGAGCGCTGGGGGCACAGCCTCTCTGCGCATCGCAGTGCTCGACCGCGACAGCGGATTCATCCAGGTTCTGGGCAAGCGCATGGACCGCCTTGGCTGGGAGCACCGCGTGCTCGCAAGCCCGGTGCCGACCGATGCGATCGGCTCGATGCGCCTAAGCGCCCTCGTAGTCGATCTAGCGGTGCTCGGACCGCAGGCATGGGAATGGCTCGAGCGTCTGTGCGGAGCGCTTCCGGAGCTTGGGATCGTTGTTTGCACGGGACCCTCCACCGTCGCCCAGCGCGTGCGCGGACTGCGATTGGGAGCTGATGACTGGATCACCAAGCCCTGTCACCCCGAGGAGGTCATCGCGCGCGTGCAGGGGCTCGTCAGGCGCCGCCGCCGCGCAACCGCGCGCACCGAGTCAAAGCCAGTGTCCGCTGGTGAGGTACAGATCCGCTCCGACCGCTTCCAGGCGTTCGTTGCAGGACGTAGCCTCGAGCTGACGCGGCGCGAGTTTGAGTTGATCGAGCTGCTCGCCAGCGGCGAAGGCCGCGTGCTCGAGCGCGAGGAGATCTATTCGCGCCTGTGGGGCTATGCGATGGTGCGCGGCGACCGCTCGGTTGACGTGTTCGTTCGCAAGCTACGCCAGAAGCTCGAGAAGGCGTCACCGGACTGGCGCTACATCCACACCCACTTCGGGATCGGCTACCGCTTCGCCGCCGAGTCGGCCGAGAGCGCGACGCAGGACGGAGCAGACCAGGGCACACAAGACGCAATCGGGGGCGAGGACAAGCGGGATGCCACGGGCGAGCAGACGCCAGAGGATTCCGCAGGCCAAGGACCGCAGAGTGGCGCCAGCAAGACCAGAGAGTTAGATCTCAGCGACCGCGACGTCCGCGATCAGGGCAAGCTCGGCGGGGCGCAGCAGGAGTATGAGCTCAGCGCCACCGGCGCCTAGGCGCACAACTGCCAGGCCACCCTTCTTTAGATCCACACGACCACCGCTCAGTTCACCCACCATGCCGGAGAGGTCGGGCTCGTGTGCGATGAGCAGCAGCGGTCCGGCGCCGCCCACGCCGTCGAGCAGCTCGAGCGCCTCCCGCGCTTGCACGTCGCTCGCGAGCGACGGATGCAGCTCGAGCAGCTCGCGCTGGGACTCGCTCAGCTCTGCAAGCGCCAGCTCCGCGGTTTCGCGGGCCCGCGCCTTGGGACTCGCCATGATGGCGCCGAAAGCTACCTCCATCCGCGCGAGCGCTATGCCTGCGACGTGCGCCTGACGCCTACCACGGTCAGTCAGCTTTCGCTCGGCGTCGGTGCGCGTACCGTGAGGCTCTGCGTCGGCATGACGGAGCAA
>JBAPMC010000085.1:0-12396 GCA_049278415.1 Solirubrobacteraceae bacterium | reverse complement strand
CCGATGTCCTCCTCGCCACACTGCAGATACAGCTGCTCTAGCGCGTCCAGCTCACCAGAGACGACGACGGACGCCGGTCCATTCACAGCGGCGATCACGAGTTGGCCGTCATCCCAGTCTCTCAGGCGCGGGGCGAGCTCTTGCTCGCCAAGCGCGACCGACAGCATCCCGCCTCGACCCGCCAGCTCGCCGAGCGCCCGGCTGCGCGTCGCGACTAGGCGCGCCGCATCCTGCAGCGACAAGCCACCGGCGATGTGCGCGGCGACTATCTCACCCTGGGAATGACCCACCACGGCAGCCGGACGCGCGCCACATGCCCGCCATAGTTCGGCCAGCGACACTATTACGGCAAACAGCGTCGGCTGCACCACGTCCACACTCTCCAACGACGGCGCGCCCGGCGCGCCCAGCAGCACATCCTCGAGTGACCAATCTATGTACTGCGAAAGCGCGTCGGCACATGCGCGGATATGCGCGGCGAACACCGGCGAGCGATGCAACAGATCGGCCGCCATCCCCTCCCATTGGGAGCCCTGGCCTGGGAAAACGAGCACCAACCCGCGGGCCGCGTTGGGTGTGGATAGGCCTTCGAGCACATTTGTGGCCGGTGCTCCATTGGCTAGCCCCCCAAGCCCGCCCAGCAAAGTCTCGCGATCCCCTCCTAGCACGACCGCGCGGCGAGTAAACGCCTGTCGTCCAACCGCGAGCGTAAGAGCTACGTCTGCGGCGGCCAGTGCGCCATCCTGCTCCACGTGCTCGGCCAGTCGATTCGCCTGGGCCCTCAGTGCAGCGTCGTCTCGTCCAGAGACCATCCACGCCAGCATTCCCTCGCCTAGCGGGCTATCCGTCCCCCGCTCGCTCCCTAGTGGGCTGTCCGTCGCCTGCTTGCTCCCTAGTGGGCTGTCCGTCCCCTGCTTGCTCCCTGTAAGCCCATTGCGCGCGCTGACCAGTACCCCAGGCTGCGTTGCGGGTGGTTCACTGAGCACTACGTGGCAGTTTGTGCCGCCCACGCCGAATGAGCTGACCCCGGCACATAGAGGCTCATGCTCGTCGATCCAGGGACCGATCGCCTGCTGCACGCGCAGCCCCAGATCATCGAGAGGAACGTCTGCAGCCGGAGTCCTGAAGTTGAGACTCGGCGGGATCTCTCGATGCTTGATGCACAGCGTGGCCTTGATCAGTCCGACGATGCCGGCAGCAGCCTCTAGATGGCCGATATTGGTCTTGATGGAGCCGACAGCTAGGGGACTGTGCTTCGGCCGGGTCGCTCCAAGCACAGACCCGAGCGCGGACGCCTCGGTGCGGTCTCCGAGCTTGGTGCCCGTGCCGTGCAGCTCGACGTACTGCACAGCCGCGTGCCTGATGCCCGACCTGCGATAGGCCAAGCGCAGCACTTCTTCTTGTGCGCGCTGGCTTGGGGCTGTCAAGCCGTCGCCGCCTCCATCGTTGTTGACTGCAGAGGCGCGAATCACGCCATAGATCGGGTCGCCTCGCTCGAGTGCGTCTGATAGCGGCTTGAGCACAACAACCCCTCCGCCCTCGCCTCGCACATAGCCATTTGCGCGAGCGTCGAAGGCAAAGCAGCCCCCGTCAGGTGAGAGACCACCGAATCTGAGGGCCGTGAGGGCGCTGCTCGGCGAGATGTTCAGCTGCACACCACATGCCAGCGCAAGCTCGGACTCACCCCTACGCAGGCTCTCGCAGGCGAGGTGAACGGCAACCAGCGACGAGGATTGGCCCGTGTCCACCGTCATGCTGGGACCGCGCAGACCGAGCGTATAAGACACCCGGTTAGCGATCATGCCTCTATGCAATCCCGTGAGCGCGTGGCGTGTGATGGCTTCGCCGCCCTCGGATTGCATCAGGTCGGCGTAGTCGCTCGAGATCGCCCCGACGAAGACACCCGCTCGATCGCTCGTGAGCTTGGCGGGAAGTATCCCGGCGTCCTCGAGTGCCTCCCAACACAGCTCCAGCGTGAGTCGCTGCTGTGGGTCCATGGCAGCAGCCTCGAGCGGAGAGACGCCGAAGAAGCCGGAGTCGAACAACTCGATGTGCTCGAGCCACCCCCCCTTTCTCGTGACAGAGGTGTCCTCAGAGGAAAGCGGCTCTACAGCGGAGGGATCGAAGATCGGGGAGTCCCCGGAGAGCTTCCACCGACCTGTGGGCATATCGCCGACAGCATCGGCGCCTGTACGCAAAAGCCCCCACAAGTCAGTCGGATTTGACGCGCCGGCAACCCGACAGGCGACTCCGATAACCGCTATCGCAGAGCGATCAGGCATTGTGCGCGCTTCCCCCGAAGCACTTCCGGGCAGCGAGGGCTGTGGCCAACGCTTGACGTAGCCCAAACAATCCGTCCGATCGTCTGCCTCTCCCCCATGCCGATCATCTGGTTCGTCGCGAGACGCCTCTCCCTGAGCAAGTCAGAAACATGGGCAGTGATACTAAGACGCCTCAGGCACTGTTGTCAACTTGCTCGCCCGAGCGCATCGAGGCAAACCCAACATCCGTTTACTAGACGGCCAGTTCCCTACAAGTCGCCGAGCATCGGCGGGGCGACACCCTCGCGACATCGCCGCACGGCGAGTGTTGGGCTACGCGGATAAACAGCCAAGGTTGAATTACTTTCGGCGGATCTCGCATGACCGACAGATGTCAAGATGCTCACTGTCGCCAACACGCTCGAGATACATGAATTACGCTGGCGTTCGTGCCGGGGGAACTGGAGCCGAGTCGGGCAACCGACACAGGGTCCCTCGGAACAAGATAAACACGATGTCTATCACACGAAAGGATCGCAAAGAGACTCAACGGGAGCGACTGCTAGCCGGCATGCTCCTCGCCTCTGTTCGCCGCGGCTATGCGGGCGCGAACGTCGCCCAGGTGATCGCCCACGCCGGGGTCTCACGACCGACTTTCTACGAGTACTTCGCAGACAAGAGCGACTGTTTCCTGGCGGTCCACCAAGACATCTCTGGGCATCTGATCGAAATGGTTAGGGAGGCCGTGAGCACAGAGGCCCCCGAGCGCGCACTGCAGACCGGTGTCAAGGCGCTGCTCATGATTGCTCAGGCCAAACCGGAACGCGCAAAGTTCTTGGTAAACGAGACCCTGGCTGGCGGCCAACGGGCGCTGGACCAACGCGATCAGCTGATTGAGCGGATTGAGCAGATCATCGAGCGTGCCCGCGCGCAGGCGCCAGCGCAGGCGCTCACGCCAGACTTGCCCACAAGAGCGCTGCTGGGTGGCATCTGCGGAGGAATGCTTGCACCACGACTGCGCCGCGGAGAATACGACCTAGCCGACGCCACCGAGGAAATATGCGAGTGGATAGAGAGCTACAACCGCCCGTCAGCCCACCACCGGTGGCGCACACTCGATCCAGGTCCGTCGCTGCGTCCCTCCCGGCATCTCTCAGAGCTCGCGCTACAGCCACCAGCCGCCCTGCCGCGTGGACGATCTGGTCTCACTCCCGCCGAGATAGCACGCCATCAACGCGAACGCCTCGTGCACGCGACGGCCGAGGTGGCCGCTGATAAGGGCTATGCCGCCGCCACGATCGCCGACATCACAACCGCCGCTAGTGTTGATCGGCGTATCTTCTACGCCCACTTCCGAGATAAGCAGGAAGCATTTCTAGCCGCACACGAGCTTGGCTTCCAGCAGACGATGGCCGTCAGCGCAAGCGCCTTCTTCAGCAGCGAGTATTGGCCTGAGCGCATTTGGGAAGGCCTGCACGCCGGAACCCATTTCAACGCCAGCTACCCGGTGGTGGCCCATATCGGATACGTCGAAGCCTACGCCGTGGGTACTCCCGCCATACAACGCGTCGATGACAGCCGTGCTGCGTTCAACATCTTTGTGCAGGAAGGCTATCGGCACACATCAAACCCGCCCTCCCCAGCAGCGCTCGACGCCCTGTCGGCGACGATCTTCGAGATTGGCTACCTGCACGCCCGCAAGCGTCAGATCGAGCTGCTTCCCCGCATGACACCGCATGCGGCCTATTTGGTCCTCGCCCCGTTCCTCGGTCCCGAGAAGGCCAACGACTTCATAGACGCCAAGCTCAGTGAAGATCAGCTCCCACAAGCAGCCCCCCCGTGGAGCGGTGAGGAGAATCGCGTCGTCCGTCGTGCTCGTCAGGGCAGCATGCGCGATGCCGTACCCGTGGTTGGCGCCGACGCCTGACCCGACAGCGCATCTGCGAGACGATCGATCAGCGCTCCCGCTTTCTCAACCGCTCTATCGAGCAGGAGGAAGCCGTGCATCTGATCCTCTACGTGAATGTGCTCGACTGCCACACCGGCCTGCGCCAGCCGTTGTGCATACGCGATGCCCTCGTCGCGTAGGGGATCGAACTCGGCTGTCACGATCAGCGTTGGCGATACACCGCTGGGATCGGCGACGGCAAGCGGCATTAGGTATGGATCGGCTGGATCATGTCCCGCCGGCACATAGTTGTCCAACGACCACCGCACGAACTCTCTATCGAGCGTGTAGCCGCTTCCCCGCTCCTCATAGGAAGGCCAGCGACCGCGCATGTCGGTGATTGGATAGGCGAGGATCTGCAGCACCGGTAGCTGCGCGCCACTATCACGCAACAGCAGAGTCAGACAGGCTGCCATGGTGGCGCCAGAGCTTTCGCCGACAAGCGCCACACGCGATGCATCGCCTCCGATGCGCTTGACGTTGTCAAGTAGCCAGCGATAGGCGTCCCGTGCGTCTTGGAGAGCAGCAGGGTGCTTGTGCTCAGGCGCCCTGCGATAGTCAAGTGAAGCTACAAGCCACCCCGAGCGCCGTGCCATTCGACGGCACAGGCGATCGTGTGTGTCTAGATCGTTGAGCGTCCAGCCGCCCCCGTGCAGGAACAGCGCAACCGGAAGAACGCCGTCGGCTGGACGGTATAGGCGCATGCCAAGCGGACCATCAAGTGTAGGCAACGAGACATCTTCCACAGAGTGAACGGCGATCGGCTCGCCCTTGGTGATCAAGGCCGCTCGCATGCTCTCGCGAGCCTCCGCCACAGACAGCTTGTACGGCTGGGCCGTGCCCACGGCCCGCATCACTTCCAGCAGCGCCTGGGCCTCGGGATCGAGCTGGGGGCTCATTGGCGCAGGAGCATGCCAGATGAGATCAACCGATGCTCACGGCTATGGCGGTGAGAATGATGCCGTCGCGCACCATCCAGCTCCCCGAGAAGCCCCGCAATGGCCCGCCTGCCAGCAGCGGGCCAGGGACCAAGAGGCGCGCCTTGAACATAGCTGCGCTTGGATCGACTGCAACCACGGCGTCCTCAAAGCCAAGCCACCGCCTGGCAAGCGGAAACCAAGCCTTGTAAATGGACTCCTTGGCACTGAACAGCAGCCGATCCCAGTGCACCTCGGACGATTCCAGCTCGAGCTGGCGCAGCATCGGCAACTCCTCTGGCCTTGCTATGTCGCCAAGCAAACCGTCCGGGAGCGCTGCGTTGGGCTCAGCGTCGATACCCACGGTCACGAGCTTGCTTGACTGTGCCACTGCGCACGCCCGGTAGCTCTCACAGTGGGTGATGCTGCCAACCACTCCCGCAGGCCACAGTGGCTCTCCACGCTCGCCGCAAGGAATCGGAACGGCAGGCAACCCGAGCTTCTCGAGCGCCGCTCGGGCGCACATGCGAGCAGTCGTAAACTCACGCCGGCGCTTATCCACCGCTCTGCTGACTACGAGCTGCTCCTCCGGAAAGAGCCTCGCATCCGTTGTATCCTCGCGCGCCTCCACTGAGACGACGTCGGCCGGCAGGATCTCCTCGATCATTGTGTCTCTCCGACCGGCATTATCGGGCGGAGAATTCCCCGTCCGGGGTTGCGACGATGCCACTCTCGCGGATACCCAAGCGAGACCTCCTCGAATCGCACACCGTCATGCCAGGTTGTGCGCGGAATGTGCAGATGACCGTACACAACCGCAGCAGTCCTGAAGCGACGGTGCCAGCCGGCGGTCTGCGTTGTCCCGCACCACTGCGCAAACTCGGGATGAAACAACACCTTCGTCGGCTGCTCAATCAGAGGAAAGTGATTGATCATCACGATCGGAGTCGCCTCATCGCAGCTCTCGAGCCTCTCTTCAGTTTGGCGCACCCTTGCGTGGCACCATTCGTCGCGACTCCCATAGGGATCTGGATGCAGCAGGAACTCGTCGCTGCACACCACACCCGCCTCGTGAGCGAGCGCCAGCGCTTGGGCCTTCGTTGGGGCGATGTTGCGTCCAAAGGAGTAGTCGTACAACAGGAAAAGGGGGGCGATGAGAAGCGGGCCGCCTTCCCCCTGCCAGACCGGATAGGGGTCCTCGGGCGTCAGAACACCGATGCGTCTGCAGATGTCCACCAGATGTAGGTAGCGTTGCTCGCCGCGCAGCTCTACCCGCTCTCCGCGAAGCTCTACTCGCTCGTCGGGCAGCGTCCAGAGCTCGTGATTGCCAGGCGTCCAGAGCACCAAGGCAAATCTCTTGCTGAGCAGCTCGAGCGCCCATTCGACGTCGGCGATGGTCTCGCTCACATCGCCGCACACGATCAGCCAATCGGCCTCGCTCACCGGACGCAGCTGCTCGACTATGGCGCGGTTCTCCGGGTGCGTAATGTGCAGGTCGCTCACCGCAAAGAGCTGCCCATCGGCGCCGTTTGGGACCGTCATCGGCGCGATCATACTTATGCTTTCGTGAGCGACCGCTCTACCGTTGGCAGACGCGCATCCATGCGCGTGCTTGAAGACCTCCGCCCCTCGCGAGCGCTTGCACGGTACTGTCCGGCTCGCTTCATAACGTCCAAATGCTTAGAGAAACGATCGGAGGTCGCGCCTCATATGCCGCCGCTGATAACCCGCGATGAAGCCCTGCTTCTCGGCGAGATCGAGGACCACACTGAGATCGAAGCGCTGGTGGAGCGCGCATGGGCGGCGCGCATGGAGCGCTTCTCGGACTCGACCGACATGTGCTCGCTGGTGAACGCCAAGTCTGGCGGATGCGCCGAGGACTGCGGTTTCTGCGCCCAGTCGCGCTTCGCCGAGGCGGAGACGCCGCTGCACGCGATGATGGATCCCGAGCAGATCCTCGAGCACGCGCGAGCCGCCGAGGCCGCCGGAGCACACCGCTTCTGCATGGTTACCCAGGGCCAGGGCCTTTCCAAGCGCGACTTCGAGAAGATCCTCGAGGGCGCACGGTTGGTGGCCGAGCACACCAACCTCAAGCGTTGCGCATCGATTGGGCATATGTCTCCTGCACGTGCCAAGGCTTTGAAGGAGTCGGGCATCCAGCGGGTGCATCACAACGTGGAGACGGCAGAGAGCTATTACGACGAAGTCTCCACAACCGTGCGCTATGAGGGACGCCTGCGCACGATCCAGGCGGTGCGCGAGGCCGGTCTTGAGACCTGCGTTGGGGGCATCCTCAACCTCGGCGAGAGTCGTGAGCAGCGCGTGGAGATGGCGTTCGAGCTTGCGGGGATCGACCCGACGAGCGTGCCGATCAACCTGCTCAACCCGCGACCCGGAACAAAGTTCGGCGACCGCGAGTACATCGACCCATGGGAGGCGGTCAAGTGGGTGGCGATCTTCCGTCTGATCCTGCCCGAAGCCCTGTTCCGGCTGTGTGGGGGGCGCGTTGAGAACCTCGGCGAGCTGCAACCGCTTGCTGTAAAGGCCGGCCTCAACGGCGTGATGATGGGCAACTTCCTCACCACGCTCGGCTCAACCCCCGAGGAGGACCGGGCGATGTTCGAAGAGCTCGGTTTGAATGTGGCACGTCAGTCTGACAACGGAGCCAACCCGCGACCGGACAACCGCTCCGGCTGGCTCGACGGCGAGACGCCCGATGTCCTCGAGGAGTTCCTCGACACGCCAGAGCAGTCGCAGGAGGGCGGCCTGGAGATCCGTATGTGGGATCCTTCGAGTCAGCTGCGCTACATGGCCAAACGATCGGTCCCCCCGCGACCGGACGGCGCCCGCAACGCCGTGCCTGCCGGCTGGGGCGACTAGCCACGCGGACGAGCTCGGTCAGGCTGCAGTGAGCGAGATCGAAGAGCGTCTGGCGGAGCTCGAGCGACTCGGTCTGAGCCGTCGGCTGCGGATAGTTTCAGGACCACAGGGCCCGAGTGTGGTGCTGGACGGCAAGCCCGTGCTGTTGCTGTGCTCCAACAACTACTTGGGTCTCGCAGATCACCCCCGGGTGCGCGAGGCTGTAGCGGACGCTGCGATGCGCGTCGGCGTCGGCGCAGGCGCATCGCGGCTGGTCTCCGGCACTATGACCATCCACCGCCGTCTCGAGCAGCGCCTCGCGGCATTCGAGGGCAGCGAGGCGTGTGTGCTGTTCGGCTCCGGCTATCTCGCCAACCTGGGCGTCATAGACGCACTCGTCGGTCCCGGTGACACGGTGTTCTCCGACTCGCTCAACCATGCGTCGATCGTCGACGGGTGCCGTGCCTCGCGAGCTGAGGTTGTTGTCTACCGCCACCTCGACAGCCACCATCTCGAGCGCTGCCTACGATCAAGCGGTAGCGAGGGTCGTCGCTTGATCGTGACCGACTCTGTGTTCTCGATGGACGGAGATGTGGCGCCGCTTGCCGAGATAGTGCAGCTCGCGCGCAGGTATGTCGCACGCGTGGTGGTAGACGAGGCTCATGCCACCGGCGCGCTTGGCGAGGGAGGGCGCGGAGCCGTTGCACAAGCAGGACTGCAGGGGGAGGTTGACGTGCTCGTTGGGACGCTCGGCAAGGCGCTCGGCTCTTATGGCGCATATGTATGCGCGAGTGAGGAAATGGTGCGCTTTCTCGTCAATACGGCGCGCCCGCTGATTTTCTCCACTGCACCGTCTCCCCCGTCGGTGGCGGGTGCGCTGGCGGCGCTTGAATTGCTCGAAGAGCAACCTCAAGAGGTGGCGCGCCTACATTTCGCCGCACGCACGCTGCGCACGGCGCTCGCGGGCGAGGGCTTCGCGGTGAAGGAGAGCGACATGCACGTCGTTCCACTTGTTGTAGGCGACAGTGAGAGCGCGATGCGTCTTTGTCAGGCGGCGCTCGAGCGGGGCGTGTTTGCACAGGCGATACGCCCACCAACTGTGCCTGCTGGCACGTCGAGGCTGCGCCTGACGACGATGGCCTCCCACACCGGCAGCGAGCTGCAACGTGCAGCAAGGGTACTCGCCGACGCCGCGCGTGAGGTGGAACTTGATCCCGCGACGCTGGGCTCGAAGCTCGACTCCGAGTCGCCGCTCGCGCACGTGGTTTAGAACCCGCATGCGCGGGCTATTCGTCAGCGGGACCGACACCGGAGCAGGCAAGACGATCGTGAGCGCTGCACTGCTCGCCGCGATGAGAGCTGAAGGCGAGTTCGTGCGCGCACACAAGCCCGTCGTCACAGGGATCTCAGAGCCATCGGGAGAATGGCCGGCAGATCATGACCTGCTCGCAGCGGCCGCCGGCATGGACCCACATGAGGTGGCGCCGTTGCGATTTGGGCCAGCGGTCTCTCCACAGCTGGCTGCGGTCTTGGCGGGAAAGCCCATCGAACCGCTTGAGCTGGTGGAGCGGGCCCGCACAGCGGGGGCCATCGCTGATTCTGAGGAGGGTACAGGCCGGTCGGGAAGTCAAGCGCCTGTGCTGATTGTTGAGGGAGTTGGCGGGTTGCTCGTTCCCCTCGCAGAGGACTTCGCAGTGCGAGACCTGGCGGCGGAGCTGGCGCTGCCCCTCATCATCGCCGCCAGGCCTGGGCTTGGCACGATCAATCACACACTGCTCACGCTGCAAGCGGCACGATCCGCCGCGCTTGCGGTACGCGCAGTGGTGCTCACGCCTTGGCGAGATGAACCGTCGGAGATAGAGCAGTCCAACCGTGAGACGATCTCGCGATTGGGCGACGTCGAAGTGGCAACGCTAGACACGGCGCAAGGACCAGACTTGGCGGAGCTCGCTCGACTCGGCAACACGCTTCCTTGGCGGCGCTGGCTGGCGGTTGCCTCACATACCTGAACCGGCGCTGGCCGCGACCACGGCGGCGCTGAGGAGAGCCAACTCATCGTCACCGATTACATAGGGCGGCATTGTGTAGATGAGCTCTCCGAATGGGCGCAGCCAGACGCCGTGAGCGACAGCGGCAGCAGTCGCAGCGGCGATGTCTACTTGTTGGTCCATCTGCACCACGCCAATGGCGCCGAGCACCCGCACGTCGGCGACCCCCGGCAGCTCACGCGCGGGCGCTAGACCCTCTTGCAGGCCGCGTTCGATCCGCGCCACATTCTCAGGCAGGCCGCCCTCGGCGAGCAGGTCGAGCGAGGCGAGCGCCACCGAGCAGGCGAGCGGATTGGCCATGTAGGTGGGTCCGTGCATCAACGCTCCCCCCTCGCCAGCGGAGATAGCCTGCGCCACCCCTGCCGTGCAGAGCGTGGCTGCAAGCGTCATATAACCCCCGGTTAGCGCCTTGCCGACACACATGATGTCCGGTGAGATCCCTGCGTGCTCGCAGGCGAACAGGGCTCCTGTGCGGCCGAAGCCCGTGGCGATCTCATCCAGGATGAGCAGCAGACCGTGCTCGTCGCATAGGCGACGCAGCAACGCAACACACTGCGGCGAGTGAAAGCGCATCCCGCCGGCGCCCTGCACTATGGGCTCTACGATCACAGCTGCAAGCTCGGCGGCGTGGCTTGCGAGCAGATCGCTGACGTGCTCGACCCACCGCTCATCCAACGCACTGTCAAAGCCATCGGGGGGCCGGTCGGCGAACACGTGCTCGGCGAGCACGCCGGTGAAGAGGCTGTGCATTCCACCGATCGGATCGCATACCGCCATCGCTCCGAACGTGTCGCCGTGATAGCCGCCGCGCACCGTGAGCAGTCGCGTGCGCTCAGGACGCCCGACCGCACGCTGGTATTGCAACGCCATCTTGATCGCCACCTCCACCGACACCGAGCCGGAGTCGGCGAAGAACACGTGCTGAAGGCCCTGGGGAGCAATATCCACAAGGCGCTCGGCGAGGCGCACCGCCGGCTCGTGGGTCAAGCCGCCGAACATCACGTGGGCCATGCGCCCGAGCTGATCGCGCACGGCCGCGTCCAGTCGAGGATGGCAGTAGCCATGCACCGCACACCACCATGAGGACATGCCGTCGATAAGCTCGCGTCCATCCGCGAGACGCAGACGTACGCCTTTCGCCGAGACCACCGGAAGCGATGGCGGCGAGGCTGGCAGAGCAGCGTAGGGATGCCAGACGTGCCGGCTGTCGAGCTCCTGAAGCTCGCCCCAGTCGGGTTTCGAGCTCAAGTCACTGGGACGTTAGCTGGGCAAGCGAGAGAAGGACGTATCCATTCGGCGCACAGACAGCCCGAGCGCAGTGTGCTGAGCACTCGAGCAAGCGAGGGCACGGTTTCGCGCAGCTCAGCGGACGTCTTAGCCCTCGTAGAGGGTGAAGTCGCGCTTGCGGGCGCCGCACACAGGGCAGAACCATGTGTCAGGGATGTCCTCGAAGGCGGTGCCGGCTGGGATGCCTCCGTCCGGGTCGCCCTCCTCCGGTTCATATATGTAGCCGCAGGACTCACAGATCCAGCGTTGGAGGGTTTGGGTCATGCTCATGCACATAAGACTACCTGCCGGTAGGGTCATGAGGATGAGCACCTCGACCCCCAGCGGCCACGAGGAGCCCGGCCAGGATCTCAATCCGGGCGAGGCCACTCCCCCACGCCAGGCTGCCACCGTGATTCTGTTGCGCGGCGGCGAGGATACGCTTGAAGTACTGCTCGTCAAGCGCACAGAGAAGGCGCGCTTCATGGGCGGCGTGTGGGTGTTCCCGGGGGGCGCGGTGGATGACGGCGACGGCGATAGCGCCCACCGCGCTGCAGCGGTGAGAGAGCTCTCCGAGGAGGCTTCTGTCGTGCTCCCGGATGCAAGCGCACTGGTTGAATTCTCGCGTTGGATAACCCCAGCGGAGGTGACGGTGCGCTTCGATACCCGCTTCTTCTTGGCCGAGCTGCCCGACGGGCAAGAGCCGGAAGTTGACGGCGAGGAGTGCGTGGAGGAAGGCTGGTTCACCCCACAGAGCGCTCTGGACGCGTTCGGTCGTCAGGAGATCGTGCTCGTATTCCCCACCATCAAGCACCTCGAGCAGCTCGGTGCGTTCTCGAACGTGGCGGAGCTCTTGAGCTATGCCAGCGGTCGTCAGGTGCTGCCGGTGCAGCCGAAGGTTTGGTTCGACGGCGAGGTGGCGCGCGTGCTGCTGCCGGGCGAGCCCGGATACGAGTAGAGCGGCCTCGCCTGATTGCCCCTCCTCGCGCGGATGCTAAGGCTGCTGTCGATCTTCAACGACATGCGTCACTGCATTGATCAGTGCGAGATGGGTGAACGCCTGTGGGTAGTTGCCGAGGTGGCGGCCGCTCGAGGCC
>JBAPMC010000084.1:0-4686 GCA_049278415.1 Solirubrobacteraceae bacterium | reverse complement strand
GGTAACGTCTGGAGCTTCTTGAGCGTGCGGCTCTCGATTTGTCGCACGCGCTCGCGGGTGATGTTGAAAGCCCTGCCGACCTCATCGAGCGTACGTACGCGGTCGCCGGTGATGCCGTAGCGCATCTCGAGCACCTCGCGCTCACGACGCGGAAGCGAGGCAAGTACACGCCCAACGCTTTGACGGCGCAACGCTCCCGAGGCAACCTCGAAAGGCGACTCGGCTGTTGAGTCCTCTACGAAGTCGGCGAGCGCCGAGTCTTCCTCGTCGCCAACGGGCTTCTCGAGCGACACCGGCTGCTGAGCCATGCGCAATATCTCGCGCACCTCGTGCGTGGAGCATTCGAGCTCAGCTGCTATCTCGACTGGCGTGGGATCACGGCCGAGCTGTTGGATCAGCATACGCTCGGCGTAGACGACCTTGTTGAGCCGCTCCATCATGTGCACCGGAATGCGGATGGTGCGGCCCTTGTCGGCGATTGAGCGAGTGACCGCTTGGCGTATCCACCAAGTGGCATACGTGGAGAACTTGTAGCCGCGACGGTAGTCGAACTTCTCAACTGCACGTATCAGCCCGAGCGAGCCCTCCTGAATCAGATCGAGGAGGTTCATACCGCGCCCGAGATACCCCTTGGCGATTGAAACCACCAGTCGTAGGTTGGCCTCGATCATTTGCTGCTTGGCGGATACGTCCCCCCGTTCGATGCGCTTTGCCAGGCATACCTCCTCCTCGGCTGTGAGTAGAGGCACTCGGCCGATCGAGCGCAGGTAAAGGCGCAGCGAGTCGAGGCTTGGCTCGACGCTCAGGTCGACCTCAGCCTTACGCAGCTCCTCTAGGCGCGAGCGCAAAGCGAGCTGCTCGATCTCCCCCTCCTCGCCATTCTCACCTGCTTCGAGTGGACCCTCCTCCGACTCTGTCAGAGGCTCATCCTCCTCTGCCGGCTCCAAAGCCACGGCAAGCGGGCTCGTCTCGGTCCTTACGCTCTCAGGGGCCACGATCTCAATGCCGTGCTCCTCCAGATAGCTGACCAGGTCGTGTGCCTGTCCGCTGCTCAGATCGGCTTCCTCCACCATCGATGCGAACGCCTCTGCGGCGAGGAACCCCTGTTCCCTGCCTTCCGCGATCGCCGCCTGGACCTCCTCTAGCTCGACCACAGATGTCTCTGCAGTCGCCAGCAACCCCTCAGTGTTATTGCTCACCGTCGGACCCCCCAGGATCCACGCTGCTCCCCATCGAAGCAACCCCCCGCTTCGACCTCCCTTATCTGACTACTAGCCTCCTATGCGATTCCGTTTGGCCTTTGGCAGTCTTTGCGCCGCTCAGACCCTAACCCGATTGCGTCTCTCTAGCGGTCTGAGCTATGTGCTGAGTGATACCAGATATCAAGGTTGGCGGCGCTAGATGCCAGGGGGGGTCGTGCAGGGCGCTAGTCTTGCCGGCGAGGTGTCCGTGTCGATGCACTCCACTCCATCGCTCTCGCCGGGATCTGTGGGCGACGACGTCCAAGCGCGTCCGCCGTTGATCCCCGTTGGGCTCTCGCGGGTTGGCGTAACTGGAGTGGAGAAGGTGATCCGGATTCGCGACGAGCTGTTCTTCGCGCGCCTGGAGTGCTTTGTTGACTTGAGCTCAAGTCAGAAGGGCGCTCACATGTCGCGCTTCGAGGAGGTTGTCAACGAGGCAATTGGGGAGGTTGTGCTCAAAGAGTCGTCCTTTCGCGCCGAGACGCTCGCCAAGCACATTGCAGAGCTGGTGCGCGAGCGCCAGGGCGCCGAGCGGGCTGAGGTCACCATTGCCGCGCGCTACCCCGAGCACAAGCCTGCTCCGGTGTCGGGCATAGAAACCCAGGAGATCTACACGCTCTACGGTCGCGCCGTGGCGCTGCCCACCGGCACTCGCCGGATGGTGGGGGTGTCAGCCACGGGCATCACCGCGTGTCCCTGCGCGCAGGAGCTTGTGGCCGCTCGCGCGCGTGAGCGCCTACAGGCGGATGACTTCACAGAGGAGCAGATCGAGCGAGTCTTCCAGCACGTGCCCGTTGCCACCCACAACCAGCGTGGGCTCGGCACGCTTCACATCGGCTGCCTCGAGGAGTGCGACGCGGAGATCGACGCCTCAGCTCTGCTCGAGATCGTGGAGGGCTCCATGTCCTCTGAGATCTATGAGCTGATGAAGCGCTCCGATGAGGTGGAGGTGGTGGAGAAGGCCCACCGTCGCCCGCGTTTCGTGGAGGACTGCGTCCGCGAGATGATCGCCGGCGTGGTGAGCCGCTTTATCGAGCTCGACGATGGAAGCTTTGTTTCAGCTCGCCAGGAGAACCTCGAGACGATCCACCAGCACAACGTGGTGGCTGAACGCCATGGGCTTATGTCCGAGTTGCGCCGCGAGATCGAGGGGGGGCAGCCGGCGTCGCATCAGACGACGCTGGACGAGTGGCTCGACGGAAGTAGTCAAGACCCGACAGCACCGTGACTGCAACCATCAGGTAGACGAGCAGCGACACCCACAGCGTTGGTTCATGTACTGCGATTACCGCGAGTATTGCGGCGATCTGAATGCAGGTCTTGATCTTGCCGAACATCGAGGCTTCGATCACGACCCCCGACTGGGTGGCGTTCATCCGCAGCATCGTCACCGCCAGCTCGCGCGCGATGATCACCATCGCCACCCACCCTTCCAGGCGGTGCAGCGACACCAGCGACAGCAGTGCTCCGACGATCAAAAGCTTGTCGGCGAGCGGGTCCATGAGCTTGCCGAATGTCGTAATCGAGTCCCGCGAGCGCGCCAAGTAGCCGTCGACGAAGTCGGTTAGCGAAGCCAGCGCGAACACGACAGCAGCGAGCACATCGCCGGAGGGCGTGTTGCCGAGCAACGCCACCACCAGCACGGGCACCAGCATGATGCGTAGCACCGTAAGCACGTTTGGAAGGTTCAGCGGGAGCATCTCGAGGACCATTATGTCCGTAGCGAAGGGTGACGGCATCGGCGCATGAGGAGGCGGGCGTGGTGGCCGGCCCGGACAGTGGGGCTTCGATCGATAGGGTGTGCTCGATGCCACTGGTTCCAATGGTCATAGAGCGAACTGCGCGAGGCGAGCGCGAGTTCGACATCTTCTCGAGGCTGCTCAACGAGCGAATCATCTTCTTGGGCACCCCGATCGAAGATCAGGTTGCCAACCTCGTGGTGGCGCAGCTCTTGCACCTGGAGTCCCAGGACCCCGAAAAGGACATCTCGATCTACATCAACTCGCCCGGCGGGAGCGTCTACTCCGGGCTTGCCATCTACGACACGATGCGCTTCGTCAAGCCAGATATCCACACAATGTGCGTGGGCGTGGCGATGTCAATGGGCTCGCTGCTCTTGGCGGGTGGCACGAAGGGCAAGCGGGCGGCGCTGCCGAACTCCCGCATCCTGATCCACCAGCCATCAGCCGGCTTTGAAGGACAGTCAACCGACATCGAGATCCATGCGCGCGAGATCCTTTCGATCAGAGCCCGTCTCGATGAGATCTACGCCGAAAACACGGGGTTGTCGAAGGAGCAGGTGCGCGAAGACATGGAGCGCGACCGCTTCTTCTCCGCCGAGCAGGCGCTCGAGTACGGCCTGATCGACCGCGTGCTCGAGCCTCACTGAGGACAACTCACCCGCGATCTGTGGTGGGCTGATTTTTTTGGGGATGGGCCGGCTTCGCCGGCTATGGCGTTCTCGCGGTTTTGAGGAAGCCCGATGAGAAGCGACTATTCTCGCCGGGTTCATATGGCTCGCCTCACCGCGTCAGAGCGCATAGCGCTTTCCCTGATTGCTCTCCTGGCGGTGCTCGCGGGGATCGCCAACTACCAAACCTGGGCGGCGGTTCCACGTTTTGCGATAGCCACCGTGTCGCTCGCCGGCTTGGCCTGGGTTGTGTCATTCGCCACTGAGCAACTCGGCGAGCGCTTCGGGCCCGCGGTCACCGGAATGCTCCAATCCACCCTCGGCAACCTGCCCGAGCTGTTCGTGGTCGTCTTCGCGTTGCAAAAGGGCGAGCTCGTGGTGGCGCAAACTGCGATCGTCGGCTCGATCTTCGCCAACGCGATGCTCGTGCTCGGTCTGGTGATCGTGGTTGGGGCCCACCGAGCACCCGACGGCGTCATGCGCTTCTCCCACAGGCTTCCGCGCGACACCGCCACGCTCTTGCTGGTGTGCGTCTTCATCATCGTGCTGCTCGGCCTCTCGCTGGCCTCGCATGACCCGGCCAGCCATCACGTCAAGGTCATCTCAGCCGTGGGGGCGGTGAGCCTGCTGGTTGTCTATCTCGCCTGGGTGGTGCCTTACCTGCGCGCCGACAAGCTTCCTGGCGATGAGGGCGTGGGGAACGCCGCAGGCGCCGCGACTACCGGGGATGGCGGTCCCAGCGGGAATGCCGGCAACGCCAGTGGCGCCGCTACGAGCGAGTCCGCAGGCAACCGCGCGCTCGAGTCGAGCGACTCGCCAACTGTGAGCGACGGCCCGCGACTCTCGCTGTCGCTGACGCTGACATTGCTGTTCACGGCCGGTGTCTCCTCCGCGTTCGTCTCCGACTGGTTTGTCAACGCGCTCTCCCCAGCCATCGTGCAGCTCAAAATCTCCCAAGCCTTTGCCGGTCTTGTGATCGTGGCTATCGCCGGCAACGCGGTTGAGAACACCGCGGGGGTTGTGCTCGCCTGGAAG
>JBAPMC010000083.1:0-2156 GCA_049278415.1 Solirubrobacteraceae bacterium | reverse complement strand
TCACATACACGCGAGCATGGCTCAAATCGGCGCTTGTCCTCACATCGGTAACGGTCACGAATCCCACCCTCGGGTCCTTCAAGTCTGAAGCTACCGCGTCTCCGATCACTTGCCTGATCGCCTCGTTGACGCGACGCATGCGGTCGGCAGTCATCCTACCTGTCCATCTCCCTCGAAGGATCCGAGTTGCACGATCACTTGCATGAGCAGTCCCTCACGGGAGAGGGCCCTTCTCAGGCTAGCTGGCGCTCTTGGAAGCGCGTCTCATATGTCTCGAGCACATCGCCCTCGCGCAGGTCTTGGAAGTTGACGAGCACGATTCCGCACTCATAACCCGCCGTGACCTCCCGTGCGTCCTCGTTGAAGCGACGCAGACTGCCGATAGTGGTGTCGTAGATGACGGTGCCCTCACGTACGACCCTCACGTGCGCTCCGCGTGTGACCTTGCCCTCGCTGACGTGCGAGCCGGCGATCACTCCGATGCGCGAAGCCCTGAAGAGCTGGCGCACCTCCGCCTGGCCAAGCGAGGTCTCCACCTCGGTGGGCTCGAGCATTCCCTGCATTGCCGCGCGGAGCTCTTCGATGGCTCGGTAGATGACCGAGTAGGAGCGAATCTCGACACCCTCGCGGTCGGCGAGCTGGCGCGCGTCCTGGACGGGTCGCACGTTGAAGGCGAGGATCAGCCCCGAGGAGGCTGAGGCGAGCATCACATCGGACTCGTTGATGCCACCGACGCCGCGGTGGATGATGTTGACCGAGACCTCGTCCTGCGGCAGCTTGGCGATCTCGTCCTCGATCGCCTCCAGTGATCCGGCGACGTCGGCCTTGATGAAGAGGTTAAGCTCCTTGACGGTGCCTTCCTGGGCGAGCTTGAAGACGTCCTCGAGTGACACCTTGCGCCCAGAGCGGCGCGCGAGCGCCTCTGTCTTCAGGCGGTTGGCTCGCTCGCCGGCGAGCTGGCGAGCACGGCGCTCGTTCTCGACCGCGCGCACGAATTCTCCAGCCTCAGGGACGCCGTCGAAGCCGAGCACCTCAACGGGCTCACCGGGTTCCGCTGTCTTTACACGAGCGCCGACGAAGTTGTGCATCGCGCGCACCCGACCGAAGCTGGCGCCGGCGACAAGCGCATCGCCGACCTGCAAGGTCCCACGCTGGATCAAAATGCTCACGACAGGACCCCGGCCCGGGTCGAGCTTTGACTCAATCACAGTGCCCGAGGCCATCGCGTCGCGGTTGGCCTTGAGCTCCTCGAGGTCGGTGACAAGCTGGATCGTGTCGAGCAGCCCGTCGAGGCCCTCACGGGTCTTGGCGCTTACGTCGACGAACTCGATCTCCCCACCCCACTCGGCGGGTTGCAGGCCATGCTGGGTTAGTTCGGTGCGGACGCGCTCGGGCTGGGCGCCCTCCTTGTCGATCTTGTTGACCGCCACCACGATCGGGACTTCTGCCGCCTTGGCGTGGTCGATCGCCTCCTCTGTCTGCGGCTTGACGCCGTCGTCGGCCGCCACCACGATCACAGCCAGGTCGGTCACCTGTGCTCCGCGGGCGCGCATCGCCGTGAACGCCTCGTGGCCGGGAGTGTCGAGGAACGTGATCACCTTCTCGCCGTGATGTACCTGGTAGGCGCCGATGTGCTGGGTGATGCCGCCCGCCTCCCCTGCAGCCACCTCGGTCTGGCGGATCGCGTCGAGCAGCGAGGTCTTGCCGTGATCGACATGGCCCATGATCGTCACCACCGGGGGACGATCGACAAGATCCTCCTCGACGTCCTCGAACACCGGCTCGACTTCGACGTCGTCGGCTGCGTGGACGATCTCGATCTTCTTCTCGAATTCGTCGGCGAGCACTTGGATCGCGTCGTCGGAGAGCGTTTGCGTGAGGGTGGCCATCTCGCCGAGCATCATCAGCTTCTTGATGATTTCCGGCACCGGCACCCCGAGATACTCGGCGGCATCCTTGACGGTCGAGCCAGAGTTGACGCGGATCAGGTCTGTGGCCTCCATCGCTGCGCTGTCGATCGGAGCGATGGTCTCGTCGTAGGTGCCCCGGCGCCGGCGACCACGGCGGGGACGGCGCACGGGCTGGTTGGCTGGCCCCCCCTGCTGGCGACGAGATGCTTGGGAGTCGATCACGACACGGCGACGCCCCCCGGGCCC
>JBAPMC010000082.1:0-5392 GCA_049278415.1 Solirubrobacteraceae bacterium | reverse complement strand
TCCCAGCCGAGTTGACCGAACGGGAGGAGCTGCCCGTGGCACGCCCGGGAGGCGCGCGCATAGGCGTAGGCAGCGGCGTGGGGAGCGTCGGCGCCGGCTTTGCCGCAGTGACGGGCGGCGGCGAGCGCTGGTCATCGGGTTCGCGAGCAGCCACCTCAGTGGCCTCCTACCGGCTCGGGGAGGACGTCGTCCACGCCGCCTTCGGCGAGGGGGTCGTCACGGGCGTCGAGCCCGGCGGAATCATCGTCGTGCGCTTTGCCGGCGACGGCGCCGAGCGCAAGCTGATGGCCGACTACGCGCCCGTAAGCCGTCGCTGAGGGGCATCGGTCGCGAGGCTGGCTGCGCATGACAGAGCGATTCACACACTCAACCGCCGAGACGCATACGATCCGGGCGATGCCAGCCACCATCATCGACGGCAAGGCGGTCGCCGCGGGCGTTCGCGCGCAGGTCGCACGCGAGGTCTCAGGGCTTGTCGAACACGGTGCGCCTGCGCCTGGGCTCGCCACCGTGCTCGTCGGGGAAGACCCTGCATCGGGCGTGTACGTCGGTGGCAAGCAGCGCGCCTGCGCCGAGGTTGGCATGACGCCGTTTGACGAGCGCCTGTCGGCAAGCGCCACCTTCGAGCAGGTCGCAGCGCGCCTGCAAACGCTGAATCGGAATCCCGTGGTCAGCGGCGTGCTGCTGCAGCTTCCGCTGCCCAACCAGCTCCACGGCCCGAGCTTGACTGGCTTGATCGACCCACGCAAGGACGTCGACGGCCTCACGCCCGTGAACGCCGGGCTGCTCGCACTCGGACAGCCGGGCTTGCGCCCATGCACGCCTTCAGGCGTAATCGAGCTGCTGGCAAGCGTCGAGGCGAAACTGGAAGGCGCCGAGGCGGTGGTCGTGGGCCGCTCCAACCTGTTCGGCAAGCCGATGGCCCAACTGCTGCTCCAAGCGAACGCCACGGTCACCGTCTGTCACTCGCGCACACGGGACCTGCGCGAGGTGTGCGCCCGTGCCGACATCCTGATCGCCGCCGTCGGGCGCCCGCGACTGATCGAGCGTGATTTCGTCAAGCCCGGTGCAATCGTGATCGACGTGGGCATGAACCGCCTCCAACCAGAGCAAGCGGAAACAAAGAGCGGTCTCGTCGGAGACGTCGACTTCGAGGCGGTCAGCGAGGTAGCCAGCGCCATCACGCCCGTCCCGGGCGGTGTAGGACCGATGACGATCGCCATGCTCTTGCGCAACACGCTGCAGGCTGCCCGCACCCAGAACGACCCAACCCCCCCAAAAATGGGAGAAGTGGAGCAGCAAGCACGATGAGACTCACACGGCTACGGCTGGGAGAGCTGATCGCCCTGGCGGGCGCGGTATGCGTAATCGTCGCGCTCACGCTCCCCTGGTATGAGAACCTCGAAGGCAAGCTCAATGCTTGGGAAACGTTTGGGTTGGGGGTCGTGCTGCTGATGCTCGCCGCCGCCGCCGCCCTCGTGCTGGTGCTCACAACGGTCACCGAGCGCTCGACGGCATTGCCGGTGGCAGCCGCTGTGTGGAGCACCCTGTTTGGGGCAATTGGGGTGCTTGCCGCCATCGTGCGCCTACTCGAGCGACCCCACAGCGCCTTCTCGCTATGCGCCGGCGCGTGGCTTGCGCTTGCAGGCGCAGTCCTGATCCTCGCAGGCTCATGGCAGTCGCTGCGCGACGAACGCACCGGGCTCTACCCGCCCGCCGAGCCCGAGCCGCTCGAGCCGCCTCCCGCCTAGCACCGCAGCCATGCGGAGTGGCGCCTGCGCGAGGCGCGGCGGAGGCGCTCCCTAGAATGCGCCCTGATGATCGATCGCGATGAGGTTCTCCACGTTGCGCGCCTGGCGCGCCTGCAGTTGAGCGACGCCGAGATCGAGCCGATGGCGCGCGAGCTCTCCGCGGTGCTCGACCACGTCGCCATGATCGCTGAGCTCGACCTCGACGAGGTCACACCCACCACCCACGTCGCCGAGCTGACAGGCCGCCTGCGCGCCGATGAGCCGCGCGAGTCGCTGCCGCGCAACACCGTGCTCGCACAGGCGCCCGCCGTCAGCGGCGAGGGCTTTCTCGTGCCAAGTCCACAAGCATGATCCAGGGCGTCCAGGTGGGCTCACATGAGTGATTTGGGTCTGCTGGAGTTGACCGCAGCCGCAGCTGCACAGGCGCTCTCTCGCGGCGAGATCGGCTCGGCTGAGCTGTTCGACGCCTACCGCGCACGTGCGCAGGCGGATGAGCTCAACTGCTTCACCTGGGTCTCGGGCGATGAGGCCGCGAAGCCGCCTGAGGGCTCGCTGCTTGGCGGGGTGC
Organism: Solirubrobacteraceae bacterium; assembly: GCA_049278415.1. Lineage (GTDB taxonomy): Bacteria > Actinomycetota > Thermoleophilia > Solirubrobacterales > Solirubrobacteraceae > Palsa-744. The sequence continues at coordinate 3,073 of JBAPMC010000082.1, read as the reverse complement.
CGCTTGCGGTCAAGGACCTGTTCTGCACCGAGGGCGTGCCGAGCCAGTCGGGCTCACGCATCCTCGAGGGCTACCTCCCGCCCTACAGCGCAACCGTCGTCAAGCGCTTGCAGGCGGCTGGGGTAGCGCTGCTCGCGAAGACCAATCAAGACGAGTTCGCAATGGGCTCCTCCAATGAGAACTCCGCCTATGGGCCCGTCCTGAATCCCTGGGACCGCACCCGTGTGCCGGGCGGCTCCTCGGGGGGTAGCGCGGCAGCTGTCGCGGCAGGTCTCGCGCCGTGGGCGCTTGGAACCGACACGGGCGGCTCAATCCGCCAGCCAGCCGCCCTGTGCGGGATCGTCGGCATGAAGCCAACCTACGGCGCCGTCTCGCGCTACGGGATGATCGCCTTCGCCTCCTCGCTCGACCAGGCGGGACCGCTCACACGCGACGTCACCGACGCCGCGCTGATGCTGCGCCACATGGTCGGCCGCGACGAGTGCGACGCCACCTCGCTTCACTTTCCGCAGGAGATCTCGCTACCGAAGGCAGAGCGCCTTGACGGTGTGCGACTTGGCGTGCCAGCCGAGCTGACGGGGGAGGGCATCGACTCAGGCGTGCTCGACGCATTCGCAAAGACGCTTGCACGGGCCGAGCAGCTCGGGGCAAGCGTCGAGCAGGTGCAGCTGCCACACGCCCCCCACGCGCTGTCCGCCTACTACGTGCTCGCCCCAGCCGAGTGCTCGTCGAACCTTGCGCGCTTTGACGGAGTGCGCTACGGGCTGCGCGCGCAGGACGCTGAGGATCTGCTCGGCATGTACACACACACACGCCACGACGGCTTTGGAGCCGAGGTCAAGCGGCGCATCATGCTCGGCACCTATGCGCTCTCCTCCGGCTACTACGACGCTTTCTACGGGCGCGCCCAGCGTGTGCGTACGAAGATCGTTGAGGACTTCCGCAACGTGTTCGAGCGCGTCGACTTCGTCGTAACGCCTACCAGCCCGAGCGTCGCCTTCGAGCTAGGCGCAAAGACAGGTGATCCGCTCGCGATGTATCTCAACGACTTCTGCACCGTGCCGATGTCGCTCGCCGGCATCCCTGCAATCTCCATCCCTTGTGGGCTGAGTGGAGGAGATGAGGGACTTGGACCGGGCGGCGCTGGACTCCCGGTCGGCTTTCAGCTTGCCGGACCCGCCTTCAGCGAGAACCGTCTGCTCAACACAGCTCACGCGCTCGAGCAGGCAATCGGCTTTGACGGCAGCCCGGCGCGCGCATGACCGCATACGAGCCCGTCATCGGTCTTGAGATCCACATTCAGCTTGCAACGCGCACGAAGATGTTCTGCGGTTGCGAGCTGTCCTTCGGGGAGCCTCCCAACACGCGCACATGTCCCGTCTGCCTTGGACTGCCTGGGGCGCTGCCCGTCGCTAACGCAAGAGCAATCCACTTCGGCCTGATGATCGGCATGGCGGTCGGCTCAGAGCTTGCGCCACGTTCCATCTTTCACCGCAAGAACTACTTCTATCCAGACCTGCCCAAGGGCTATCAGATCTCCCAGTTCGACGAGCCTCTATGCCTCGGCGGACAGCTGGCCGAGGTGCGCATCCACCGCGTCCACCTCGAGGAGGACGCAGCCAAGCTCGTGCACGTCGGCTCGAGCGGGCGCATCCACGCATCGGATGCCAGCATCGTCGACTTCAATCGCGGCGGCACCCCGCTCGCGGAGATCGTCACCGAGCCCGACCTGGCCTCCGCCGAGCAGGCGGGGGAGTGGCTGCGGCTGTTGCGCACAACCATGCGCCAGCTCGGCGTCTCAGACGTAAACATGGAGGAGGGCTCGCTGCGCTGCGACGCCAACATCTCCGTGCGCCCTGTCGGTACCAGCGAGCTGGGGACGAAGACAGAGCTGAAGAACATGAACTCCTTCCGCTTCATCGAACGGGGCATCCGCGCAGAGATCACGCGCCAGGAAGAGATACTGGCAAGCGGCGGCAGGGTCGCGCAGGAGACACTTCACTATGACCCCGCCTCCGGCAGGATCACCTCATTGCGCTCCAAGGAGGAAGCCCACGACTACCGCTACTTCCCCGAGCCCGACCTCGTGCCGGTGGCTGTAGACCAGGAGATGCTCGACGCCGCCCGCCAAGCCATGCCCGAGCTGCCAGCCGCGCGCGCAGAGCGCTTCGAGCAGAGCGTCGGGTTGAGTCGCGACAGCGCACGCCAACTCGCCTTTCGCGCCGAGCTTGGCAGCTACTTCGAGCAGGCGCTCGCGGCGCAGGTCGACCCGCCGCCTGCGCCCCAGGCGCTTGCCAACTTGATCACCGTCGATCTGCTCGCACGGCTCAGCGACGGCGAGAGCCCTGCAAACTCGCTTGTCACCCCGCAGGCGCTTGCAGCGCTGTGCGGGCTAACCGTGGCCAAGCGCGTCAGCGTCGGCGCCGCCCGGCAGGTGCTCGACCAGCTCGTGGCAGGCGGCGGCGATCCCCTGGCAATCGTGCAGGAGCAGGGGCTTTCAGCGCTCGACGGCGGCGACGATCTGGGCGCCGTGGTAGCCGCTGCCCTAGCAGCCAACGCAGATGCCGCCGATCGCGTGAAGGGCGGCAACGCAAAGGCGATCGGCCCCATCGTCGGCTATGTGATGCGTGAAACCAAGGGCCGCGCCGACGGCGGCGAGGTCACGCGGCTCGTCAACGAGCAACTCGGCGTCTGAGGCGAATCTCAGCACTCTGAGCACACGCCCTACCTACATTTTCGACGTTAGGCCAAACAGATGAGAGCCCGCCAACGCCAATATGTATTCCATGAACAGGCCAATCTCAAATTCAATGGCCACTCCCCCTCGGCGGTTTCTGCTGCTGCCGGAGGACACCGCAGAGGTTCCAGGTCAGGGTGTTCGCATTCGACGCTATCGCCTCACAAGCGTCGCGCGCTCCCACGGGCTGGATCGTCCGCCGTCGCCCTGCTCGGGGAATGTGCCAAGGGCTTCCTAGCCAAGCTCAAAGCGCGCAGGGCCAAGCCTCACCACGAGTCCCCTCCTCGCGGTGACTGGGGCGCGGCCGGGGAGGGTCTCAGAGCCTGCCCGGCCGCG
>JBAPMC010000081.1:0-3966 GCA_049278415.1 Solirubrobacteraceae bacterium | reverse complement strand
CCGATGAGCAGAAGCTTCGCGCGTACCTGCGGAAGGTGACCGGAGAGCTTCGCAGTGCGAATCGCCGGGTGCGCGAGCTCCAGCAGCGCACCCTTGAGCCGGTGGCGATCGTGGGCATGAGCTGTCGCTATCCGGGCGGGGCGAGCTCGCCCGAGCGGCTTTGGACGCTACTCGCATCAGACACAGATGCGATCTCTCCCTTTCCCACGGATCGAGAATGGGATGTCGAGCGCGTTTATGGCCCCGACCTCGGCGGGCGTGGTGGGCCGGCCCCTTCATATACCCACGAGGGCGGGTTCATATATGACGTGGCCGACTTCGATGCTGAGTTCTTCGGCATAAGCCCTCGCGAGGCGATCACGATGGACCCCCAGCAGCGTCTGCTGCTCGAAACCTCATGGGAGGCGTTCGAAGACGCCGGCATCCCCCCTGTGTCGCACGATGGTGTCCAGACAGGCGTCTTCGTAGGAATGAACTCACAGGACTACGGTGTCCGCTTTTTCAGCGCCGGCGACGAGACCGCCGAGGGCTATTTGATCTCCGGCAATTCGGCCAGCTTCCTGTCAGGTCGCCTGGCTTATGTGTTTGGGCTTCAGGGACCAGCGATCTCCGTCGACACGGCATGCTCCTCCTCGCTCGTAGCGCTTCACCTTGCATGTGGGGCACTGCGTGGCGGTGAGTGCTCGCTGGCGCTCGCGGGCGGCGCTGCGGTGATGGCAACGCCGGTCGGATTCACCGAGTTTGCGCGTCAGGGAGGTCTGGCGAGCGACGGGCGCTGCAAGTCGTTCGCTGAGGCAGCCGACGGGACCAACTGGGGTGAGGGAGTTGGGATCATTGTGCTGGAGCGTCTCTCCGACGCGCAGCGTCTGGGCCATGAGGTGTTGGCGGTGGTGCGCTCGAGCGCGGTCAACCAGGACGGTGCAAGCAACGGGCTTACCGCGCCGAACGGTCCATCCCAGAAGCGGGTAATTCGCCAGGCTCTCTCGAACGCCGGGCTCTCGCCGCACGAGGTGGATGTCGTCGAGGCGCATGGAACCGGCACGCGTCTCGGCGATCCGATCGAGGCCCAAGCGCTGATTGAGACCTATGGAAGTGACCGTCCAGCAGGACGTCCTCTGTGGCTGGGATCGATCAAGTCGAACATCGGTCACACACAGGCTGCCGGCGGAATTGCGGGAGTGATCAAGATGACGATGGCTCTCCAGCGTCAACAGTTGCCCAAGACCTTGCACGTGGATGCACCCACCAGCCAGGTCGATTGGTCTTCCGGTGGGGTGACGCTGCTGAGCGAGGCGCGCCCCTGGCTGCGAAGCGAGGCGCCGCGGCGTGCCGGGATCTCATCCTTCGGCATCAGCGGCACCAACGTGCATCTAATTCTCGAGGAGGCTCCCGGCCTGGACGGCGAGGGCGCTACCGGTCGTGAGAGCTCCGCCGATGGCAAGCGCCCTTCCGGTGATGAGGCCGGCAATGATGAGAGCTCACCCGAGCGCGGGCTCGCGCTCAGCAAGCCTCGAGGAGGCGATGAGAGTCCTCTGAGCGGTAGGCGGATAGAGGGGGAGAGCGGCGAGGTTGCGCGCCTCCCGGTCCTCGCGTGGACGATCTCCGGAAAGGGGCATAAGGCGTTGCAGGCGCAGGCTGGGCGCTTGCGGGATTGCGTCCAGGCCGAGGAGCATCTCGACGCCCGCGATATCGGGTTGTCGCTGGCGGTCCGTCCCGCCTTTGAGAATCGTGCGGTCGTGGTTGGCGCCGATCGAAGTGAGTTGCTGGAGGGGCTGACTGCGCTGGCCAGTGGGAGCATGGCCCCGAACGTGGTCGAAGGGCCGGACGAGCTCGCCCGCGGAACCGCCTTCATGTTCACCGGCCAGGGCGCTCAGCGGGCCGGTATGGGCATGGAGCTGTACGCAACTCTCCCCGCCTTCAAAGTGGCGCTCGATCAGGTCTGCAGTCAGCTCGAGCAGCACCTGGGTGTTCCCCTGCTAGAGGTGCTCTTCGCGCAGCCCGACACTCCGCAGGCACACCAGTTGGACCAAACGATGTTCACACAGGCCGGCCTGTTTGCTCTGGAGGTGGCACTTGCGCGCTTGCTCGAGGGCTGGGGCGTGCAACCCGATTACCTGATTGGCCATTCGATCGGCGAGCTGGCTGCGGCGCATATTGCCGGAGTCTTCTCACTACAGGACGCTTGCCGGTTGGTTGCTGCCCGCGGGCGCTTGATGGGTGAGTTGGATGTGGGAGGAGCGATGATCGCCGTAGAGGCGTCCGAGCAGGAGGCGCTTGAATCGCTCGCCGGCTTGGAGGACCGGGTGGCGCTCGCGGCCGTCAACGGTCTCTCCTCAGTTGTGCTGTCGGGCGAGGAGGACGCCGTGATGGCGTGCGCAGAGCTCTGGACGGAGCAGGCGCGCAAGGTCAAGCGGTTGCGAGTGAGCCACGCGTTTCACTCACCGCGCATGGACGGGATGCTGGAGGCCTTCGCCCAAGTGGCTCACGGCGTGTCCTATGACCTGCCACGCATTCCGATCGTCTCGAATGTAACTGGTGAATCCGCCTCAGAGGAGCTCTGCTCACCGGAGTACTGGGTCAAGCACGTGCGCCACACCGTGCGTTTCGCGGACGGCATCGGCTGGCTTGCTGGGCGAGGCGTATCGAGCTTCCTCGAGATAGGACCGAGCGGCGTGCTCAGCGCGATGATCCCCGACTGTCCGCAGGACGACAATCGCCAGAGCCAGAGCCAGAGCCAGAGCGAGACCCAGACCCATACCCAGGCCCAGAGCGAGACCCAGGCCCAGAGCCAGAATCAGAACCAGAGTCACGGCCAGAACCAGAACCAGGACGAGAAACAGAGCCATGGCATCGGCGCTCGTCGCCGTGCCATGCCCGTTTTGAGCGCTGGACGTCCCGAGGCGCTCTCCTTGACCGGCGCGCTGGCCGAGCTGTGGACAGGTGGAGGATCGGTCGATTGGCAGGTAATGCTCGCTCAAACAGGCGCCCGTCGCGTGCGCCTGCCCACATATCCGTTCCAGCGCCAGCGCTACTGGATGGAGACCGGCGTCAATGCTCAGGCAACTGAGCGTCAGCTCGCTGGAGCAGCCGAGAGTGGCTTCCTGGATGCAGCCGAGCGCGAGGATCTAGATGCTCTGTTGCGCATCCTCGAGATCGACGGCGAGCAGCAGCGATCCTCGCTGGACGCTTTGCTGCCGAGTCTCTCGGCATGGCGTCGGCACAGCCGCGAGCGCTCAACGGTGGACGGCTGGCGCTATCAGATCGATTGGAAGCCAACGGCGATCGAGCCGCCTCCCGCAGGCTCCGCGCGATGGTTGGCGATCCTCCCAACCTCGTGCGCGACAGATCCGTGGCTCACCGGGCTTCTTGGAGCGCTCGAGCAGCGAGGAGTGGAGGTCCTTCCGGTTGCGGCCGAGATGGTCGGCGACATACGCGGGCAGTTGAGGGGCAGCCTGCGGGACGCGCTCGACGGGCTACCCGAAGGTCAAGAAGTGGACTGTGTGGTGTCGCTGCTGGCTCTCGATGAGCAGCGCAGTCCGACCCATCCGAGCGTGCCCCAAGGCTTGGCTGGCACCGTCGCCATGGCGCAGGCGCTGAGGGATGTCAACGTACTAGCGCCGCTTTGGATGATGACGCGCAACGCGGTGTCGATTGGCTCGGTCGATCGGATGGTGAGCCCGCTCCAGGCGCAAACCTGGGGTCTCGGTTTGACGATCGGCCTTGAGTATGCCCAGCAGAAGTGCGGTGTCGTCGATCTTCCACGGGAGCTAGACGAGCGAGTGAGCGCGCTGCTGGTCGATTCGCTCAGGGGAGCGGGCAATGAGGATCAGCTGGCGGTTCGCCCGGCCGGCGTGTTCACACGGAGACTGACGCGCATCGGCGATGGCGAGCAGCCAGTGGAGCGTCGCTGGATTCCCTCCGCCGGCACGATCTTGATCACCGGCGGCACCGGTGGTCTGGGGGCGC
>JBAPMC010000080.1:0-3848 GCA_049278415.1 Solirubrobacteraceae bacterium | reverse complement strand
CTCGTACATAGCGTCGCCAGCTGGAACCGCATCCGCAGTCAATTTCGCAAGAGATCTGAGAACGACATGCCTGCCATCGGGTGAAGCGGAGACGAATTCAGCCGCTAGGTTGGCGCCCGCTGGAACGTTGCCCGAGGTCAGACCTTCATACTGGCCGTCCGCCTTGCGCACATAAACCTTGCTGCCTTCCGCACCTTGCTGAAGCGGGGTGTTGTCTGCCGGTTCGACGAACCCAAACGACAGGTCGGTGGAGAAGAGCTTGTACTCTGAGGAGTGTCCTACCGCAAGTTCTGTGGGCCCTTCGTCATCGGCGGTGGTGATGTCCGCGCTTTCCCAATCGGAGGGGGCGTGCCGACGCGAGATCACTTGCGCCGTTTCTATCGCCCTGTTACCGGCGGGATTGGCGACGAACGGCGCCGTCGCCGTGTATGTGATTCCGTCACCGTCAGCAGCAGCCTGGATATCCGAGCCCTGTTCGTTGCCAACGGCGATTATCCCCGCGCCCTGCTTGTTCGGCGGGCTAACCAATTCCCAGGCGCGACCGTCGGATTGTGTGAATTCGCTGCCGACGGCCTGCGTGGTGAACCTACGCGTCGCCGCTTCGACGGTACCGGCCGAATTAATTGCGATAACACGGTATTCATATGTCGTGGCGGGCGTGAGGCCCTGCAGGTGGATCTGCAGAGGCTGGTCGCTTTCTGGCGAGCCTAGGTCTGTACCCGGCGGCAGCGGCACATCCGTGCAGTTGGCGGGAGCACAGTTCACAAGGCCATACTGGAAGTACGCGCTCGTCTCTCTTCCCAGCGGGTTGATCTGCCCATTCAGCGCAGCGCTCACCGATGTGACCGTGGAGGCCGACTCGCTGTCGATCAAGCTCGCGGACAGCGTCGTGAACGTCTGGTCGGACCCCACAGCCGTCCCGTATTCATTGCTTGCCGTGACACGGTAGTGATAGGTCGTGTCGATTTTCAAGCCGCTCAGTTCGCCCGCCGGAACCGCCACGGGTTCCTCGCCGGAGCCGAGTGCACCAGGCGGTACGGGGATGCTCGTGCCGTACGATGTCGTCTCGCCGTATTCGAACTGGTACGTCGTTTCGCGTCCGTCCGGATTTATTTGAGCCTGCAGCGCGGCGTTCGTCTGCCCCGCCTGTTCGGTGGGCTTCACTTCGGCGGCCTCGCTTACGATCCTCGGCTGTCCCGGCGTCGTGAACTGGGCGTCTTGGCCGAAAGTGGAGCCGAGCGAGTTGACCCCGACCAGGCGGTAGTGATACACGGCATTAGCGGCCAGGCCGCTCAAGGTCGTTTCCGCGTGCACGCTTTCGCTGGCGCTGCCGGCGTCTGTGCCTGGGAGCGCCGGGCTGGTCGAACCATAGGATGTGGTCGACCCGTATTCGAAGTAGTAGTGCGTGTCGACGCCGTCCGGCGAAAGCGCACCGGTCAGCGTCGCGGCGGTGGCGGTCACGGCTTCAACCGCGTCTGTGCTGAGCGCGTCGACCGCCATCAAGGTCTCAAAGGACGCCTGCTTGCCGTGGTTGACCCCTTCGGCGTTGCCGACGGCCAATCTGTAGAAATATTTAGTGTCTGTGGCCAAACCGGTGAGTTCGGCGGAGACTTCTACAGGCGCGCTACCAGACCCAGGCGCGGATGAGCAGGGGACCTTGTTCGGATAGCTTTCAGATTGCGTACCCCATTCAAATTCGCACGAGCTCACTTCAATCCCGTCAGGGTTCACCGTGCCATGCAGAACCGCGGTGGTCTTCCCCACAGGCGCGGAGTTTTCCGTCGACGCATCCGCAAGCGTGGCGGGTCTAAAAATGTCCACCCTGTCTTGGATGACATCAACGGCGTACACGCGGCCTGCATCGAAGCTCACTCCGACGGGAGCCCTCTGTTCTGCTATTCCTGACGGAGCTGAGGCCAGCGTTTCTGAGCCAAAGCTATCGGTGGGAGGACAGCCATTCGTCTGAGGGGCGATAGCGCAAGTTTCCCCGCCAGACTCGACCACCTGTTCGGCGCCCGCGAAGACATAGTGCTTGACTTCGCTTGGCGTGCCGCCCGGAAAGCCGAGGCTGATGACATAGAGATCGCCGCTGGATGGATCGATCACGAGTCCGTTTGATTTTGTATTCGCAACTACACCGATAGCTCCCCCGCCGCCGATGGTGGACTCTTCCGCGAGGTCGCTGCCGCCACTGGTCGTGAAGAAATTGCCTGTCGGACTGACCGCGAGGGCGCCCCCACGCTGGATGAAACCGGTGTGCACAGCAAAGTCCGTGCTGAAGCTGCCGTCTTGTGCGAACTCGAACATCAGGTTGGAGCGTTCAGTCGAGACATAGAGCGTGCCGGTGTTGCCAACAGCGATGCCTCCCATCCGCTGGAAAGGGCCGTCGGCGGCGCTCGAGCCATCCAGCTGACCATCCGATCCCCAGCTGGAGACCAGGTTGCCGGAGGCGTCGAACTTCGACACGATTTCGTCCCCGATATCGCCCACATACACGTCTCCGGCGGACGCGCCAGTGGAGCCGTCGACCGCGATGAAGCTCGGCGTCGTGAACTGACCCGGTCCACTACCGGAGATTCCGGCCTGGCAGACCAGCGTGCAGCTCTCAAAAGCCGGCAGGCCGTCGGCGACGCCCCAGCCCCAAGCACGGATGAACGTCCCGGAGGAGGAGAACTCATCGATTCGAGAGTTGCCCCGATCCGCGACGTAGACATCGTGGGTGACCAAGTTGACTGCAACGCCGGCCGGCGAGGACAGCTGCCCAGCGCCCGAGCCCGGACTCCCAAAGCTGCTGGAGAAGACATGCGTTTCTACGGCCAAGGCTTGAGCGCTCGAGAGCACAAGCGCACCTGCCACTGCGCAAAGGGTCGTCAAGACCAGCCTGCGAGCGTCGATCGAACCGTCTTTTGAGCACAGGATCTCGCGATGCGCACGGCGCAGCGACAGCAAGCTTCTCATCAGGACTTCCCCTCCTCTGGGCTGCAACTGTTGACCCGCCGACCTATCCCTCTCCCGCCGGCTGCTGTAGAGAAGCTTACCCGATAATGATTCTAGTTGTCAATGGCAAATGTAGACGTGTGTCAAGGGAACGCCGCATACGCGTCCATGTCACGTCCTACCCCGCCGTTACGGGCTTTCCCGCACAGATATGCGGATCGAAGTAGAGAGTGTGAGGCTGTTGCGCTAGCCGAGCGCGACCATGCGGTCGATCGGCACGCGTGCGAGGCGAGCGATCTCAGGGTCCACGCGTACCTCGAACTTCATGTCGCGCAGCGCATCGCGCAGCTTCTCGAGCGTGATCATCTTCATGTACACGCACGAGGCCTCGGGGTTGGCTGGGATGAACTTCACATCAGGCGCAGCCATTTCGAGCGGGTAGAGCATTCCGGTCTCGGTTGCCACCACCGCCTCGCGCGGTCGCTCAGAGTCCTCGGCCCGCTCGGCGGCGCCTGCGTAGCGCAGCATGCCGCCCGTGGAGAGCATGTGCACACCCTCTGAGGAGATGTCACCGGCGGCGACGTACTCCATCACGCTCGTGGTGCAACCACACTCGGGGTGGATGAGGAAGTCAGCACCCGGATGCTCTGCGCGCGTGGCCGCGATGTCCGACGGGCGGATGCCGGCATGAACATGGCACTCGCCGTCCCACACGTGCATGGGCCTACCCAACTCCTTCTCCACATAGGCGCCCAACCACATGTCCGGCCCAAACAGGATCTCGGTGTCCTCGCCGTGCGTTGCATAGATGTGGCGCACTACGTCGACGGCGTTGGCGGACGTGCAGCAGTAGTCGGTGAGCGCCTTCACCTCAGCGGTGGTGTTGACGTACATCACAACAACGCCATCCC
>JBAPMC010000079.1:0-10386 GCA_049278415.1 Solirubrobacteraceae bacterium | reverse complement strand
GACGGGAGCTCGTAGAGACGAGCACGCCGCTCAACCTCGGTCATACCGGCCTGTCGGCGCTCGTTCTCGCCCAGCGACCAGGATGAGCGATCCGCGAGCTTAAACAACCCGCCGAGCGACACCGGCTCCCACTGGACTGGCTCAGGCAACACCTCGTGCAGACGCTCTGCTGCTAGGTATGCAAACGGCGATCCCAGGTCGAAGTAGAAGGTCACTTGTGCCATGAAGGTCTGGGCAACTCTGCCAGAAGATTCCTGCGCATGCTGGCTAGAGTGACGTGCTGTGAACCGCATCCACGCACTGATCTGCTCGTCCGGCTGGTGGAGGGGCACCGTCGAGCAAAAGCTGCTCCCTTGGGCGCTTGACGGCGTGGACTTGGGAGAGGATGTCCTTGAGATCGGTCCTGGGTTCGGCGCTACCACCAGCGTGCTGGCCCGCAGATCCGGGCAACTCAGCGTGCTAGAGCTTGATGCTGGCTATTGCGAGCGTTTGCGGCGCGAGCTCGATGAGGACGTCACCGTGGTGGAGGCCGACGCTACGAAGATGCCGTTCGAGGACGCTCGATTCTCGGGCGTGGTCTGTTTCACGATGCTCCACCATCTCCCCTCATCCGATCTGCAGGACCGGCTCCTGGGGGAGGTAGTGCGGGTATTGCGTCCGGGCGGTGTGTTCGCAGGCACCGACAGTCTCGGCACAGGCGCCGTGTTCAAGTTGATCCACATCGGCGACACGCTCGTCCCGGTTGATCCCGCCCGAATGGGCGAGCGTATGGAGTCTGTCGGTTTGGCCGACTCACGGGTGGACCGGGCTGGAGGCTCGTTTCGCTTTCGCGCGACCAAGCCACTCGCGCAGAAGTCTCTCTGAGCAACACTGTGATCCCGTTGGTGCGCGATGTACAGCTGGTCATCTTCGACTGCGACGGAGTCTTGGTCGATAGCGAGGTGATCTCCAACGGCGTGCTCGCTCAACTGTTGACAGAGGAAGGCATGCCCACGACTCTCGCCGAGGCTCGCCGAGACTTCCAAGGACTGATGTTGAGCGAGGTCTTCGACCTGGCCCAGGAGAAGCTCGGCCGTCCACTTCCGCACTTGTCGGCGCGGTTTGAGAGCGTGCGTGCCGAGGCGTTTCATCGCGAACTGGAGCCAGTGCCCGGAGCGGCGGATGCCGTCGAGAGTGTTCGTGCCGCTGGGGCGCCTGTATGTGTCGCCTCGCAGGGCAAGCTCGAGAAGACGAGGCTATCGCTCGATATCACCGGACTTCGCCACCTTTTCCCGGATCGGGCGCTGTTCTCCGCCTACAGCGTGCCTCGCGGCAAGCCGCATCCCGATGTCTTCCTGCACGCGGCTGTCGAGATGGGCGCCGAGCCTGCCCAATGCGTCGTCGTGGAGGACACGCCATCCGGCGTCATGGCCGGTGTAGCGGCGGGGATGCGCGTGTTTGGGTATGCCGCGGACAGTGACCCCCACACGTTGCAACAAGCAGGCGCTGAGGTCTTCGGATCTCTGCAGGAGTTGCCCGCGCTCCTCGGTCTACCCTGAGCGGCACAGGCTGCGCCTTACAACGACTGGACGGCTATGACCTAAACGGGGATGCCCCAAGCTGAGCCCGGAGCCGAGGAGCCTGCGGGTGTGCTTCCCGGACGCTAAGTAGAGATTCGCTTTGGCATTGGACGGAGCCCAGCCGGCGGGGGTTCTCTAGCCAGCTGCCTTCCCAATCATGAGCGAGAGCTCCAGCCACTTGAAATGGCAGTCAGCCTCCTGAAAGCCGGCTTCTCCCAACCAGACGAGCTGCTCATATAGGTCGGAGAGGCGATCGGTCGGATCATCCTGCATTCGTCCGATCTCTTCACGGAAGCGCTCGTGCTGAGCTTCGGTTGGAGAGCGCACGAGATCGAGGTTTGCAAATACCCCGCCCGGTACCAGCAGCGCATGGATCTCGCAGAACAGCTCGCGCTTGCGCTCGTCCTCCAGATGATGAATAGCCAAACCCGACACAACAGCGTCGAATGAGCCGGGAAGCGCAAGCGGATCATTTAGATCATGTGCACGCACTTCGACGAGACTGTCGCCGCTGAAGCGCGCGCCGCAGCGTGCGAGCATCACCGGCGAGTCGTCGAGGCCAACACACTCCGCCTCCGGATGCCCGCTGCGCACTACGGTGAGCAATCTTCCGTCGCCTGTGCCGAGATCCAGAGCTCTTCCCACACTCTCGGGCAGAGCTTGCAGCAGCATCTGCTCGGCGATGTCGCGGTGCGGGATCTCGCGCGACAGATACTCCGAAACTCGCTCAGGGCTGTCCCACTCACGGCCAGCAGTCCCTTGGGCTTCCTGTCCAGGCCGGTTCACGCGCCGAATGTTATTCCCCCCAAAAGCGGCGAGACAGATCGCCTCTGAGCTCAACTCGAGCGCTAGGCAGAGCGCATGGCTGTCCACCCTTGGACTGATGGTGACAGCGCGATCCCGTCGGTCAGGCGGGGGTCCGCGAGAGGATCTCCAGCGAGCGTCTGCAAGGGGATCACCCCCGCCCACGCATCCAGCGAGTAGTCCTCCTCATCGTCGAGCGGCGGTCCTGCGCGTAGCTTGGCGGAGGCCTCGGTGAGTGGCAGCGCGAGCACCTGGATTGCCTTCAGCTCTTTGGCTGTGGGTGGGCGCACCTCGGCCCAACGGCCCGGTATGAGCCTCTCGGTGAACGCCTCGATCGCCGTCATGCGCTCGCTCATATCGTCAATCGCGGTTGCGTGGCCGAGGATGACCACCGACCGGTAGTTGACCGAATGGTGCACGGCCGAGCGTGCGAGCACGAGCCCGTCGAGCAGTGTCACTGTCAAGCACGCGGACGCTCCCGCCGCCAGTGTGCGGATGGTGCGGCTGGCGCTCGAGCCGTGGAAGTACACGCTGTCGCCAACCCGGGCATGCAGTGTGGGGACCACGTACGGCTGTCCCTCGACGGCGAAGCCGACATGCGCCACGAGCGCCTCGTCCAGGATCGCATCGATTGTCTGGCGGTCATGGTCCCCACGTGCCGGCATTCGCTGCAGACGCGTCCGGGGTGAGGAGGCTTTGGCTCGGGGCACAGCCGGCTGAGATCGGGGCATACCATCACCTTACGTTCCTGTTGGCCCTTTGAAAAGAGCCAAGTTGCCATAAGAATCTAGGACCAATGGATTTGCATCTCGATTTGTCGGATGTCTCGGGGCTCTCCCTGCGCGCACGCATGGAGCACGCGCTCCGCGAGGCGGTGCGCAGTGGAAGACTCGCGCCAGGAAGCAGGTTGCCCGCTACGCGCGCGCTCTGTGCTCAGCTCGGTGTTTCGCGGGGTGTGGTTGTCGACGCTTACGCTCAGCTTGCCGCCGAGGGTTATCTTCGGCCCCGGCGTGGGGGCGGCACCTACGTTGCGCAGACCCCCGTGTCACAGGGGCCGACGGCTGCGAGCGTCTCACCCGGCGTTCCGGTTCGCTTTGATCTCAACCCGTTCCGGCCTGCCCTGGATGGCTTCCCGCGGGCGGCATGGCTGTCCGCGCTGACTCGCGTGTTGCGAACCGTTCCCGATGAGCGTCTCGGCTACCCAGATCCGGCGGGTACGCCCGAGTTGCGTGCCACGCTCGCCGCCTATCTCGGCAGGGTCAGGGGAGTGCGTGCCACGCCCGAGCAGGTAGTTGTGACAGGCGGCCTGCGTCAGGGAGTCGAGCTGCTGTGGACGGTGCTGGTGGCCGATGGGGCGCGTCGGGTTGGGCTCGAGCAGCCAGGCTGGCGAGGGATGAGCGAGACCGCCTCCGATGCGGGCCTGCTTACGGTCCAACTACCCGTCGACGAGCACGGCTTGGTCGTCGAGCGTCTCGAGTCCGAGCGCGTGGACGCGGTTGCGCTCGCGCCAGCTCACCAATACCCGACTGGCACGGTCCTCTCTCCGGATCGCCGCGTTGCGCTCATAGCCTGGGCGCGAGCACGAGGTGTGATGGTCGTCGAGGACGACTATGACGCCGAGTACCGCTACGACCGGCATCCGATCGGCTCCTTGCAGGGGCTCGCCCCCGAGCACGTCGTGTACGGCGGCTCCACCAGCAAGACGCTCGCGCCCGCAATACGCCTAGGCTGGCTGGTTCTCCCTGCTCCTCTTGCCAGGAACGTCGCGGAGCGCCAGCGTAGGCGGGGCAGCATGCCTGCGCCGCTTCACCAACTTGCGCTCGCCGACCTGATCGAGCGGGGTGAGCTAGACCGTCATTTGCGTCGCCAACGACGCTTCTACAGCCATCGCCGCGAAGCGCTGCTCGAGTCGCTCGCCCGCAAGTTGCCAGAGGTGCGTGTGTCAGGCGCCGCCGCCGGCTTGTACATCGTGCTCTCTTTGCCACAGGGCGTTACCGAGCGCGCGGTGCTGGCTGCTGCGCGCTCACGTGGCATCGCGCTCGAGGGCGCAGGTGGCCCATCGCCCACGCTTGTCGTCGGCTACGCCAATCTTCCCGATGCGGCGGTCGGCCGGGCGGTTGAGGAGCTTGCGCGCTGCGTTCGCTCCACTAGCTGAGCCCATCTCGCTCGGGGGCTTCCGAAGCACGCCGCGAGCGCCCCGCGAAGTTGCCGACGAGCACCCCGATCACTGTGACCAAGTAGAGCTGGCCGAGCAGCATCTCAACGACCGCGAGCGCACGGCCGATATGCGTCGCTGCCGTCAAGTCTCCAAAGCCAGTGGTGCTGAGAACCGCAAAGCTGAAATACACGATCTGGCTCGTGGAGGCATTTGCCTGCTGAGCGAAATACTGGAGGTCGTCCACTTTTGATACGAAGCCGATGATCCACGCGAACACGAGTCCGAGCAGCAGATACAGCGTCAGGGCTCCCGCCACCGCCTGAGGTGTCACCCCGTGGCGGCGCACAAGTCGCATGAGCCCGCCGATCAGGGCAAGCGGGATAGCCGCAGAGAGCAGTCCGCTGATAGCGAACAGCTCGGCGTCCGAGAGCCCGTTGGCGGCCTCGCCCACGACTGTGAAGGCGGCAAGCGCCAACAGCACGATCGCCACCGGGCGTCGTACGTTTGCACTTGCGCGGGAAGTTGCTACGACGGTTAGCAACGCAAACCACTGCAGCGCGCATGCGCTCGCGCGCGACCAACTCGCGGCGGGCGCCACGATTACGAACACGAGCAGGGTGAGCGTCAGCATGAAGACGAGGCCGTACCTGAATCCGGCGTCGCTGAATTCTGCGTCGCTGCTCTCCGGGGACGCCATCACACCGCGGATTGTGTCCTACGCGACGGCGCTGCTCATCAGTGCGACCGGGACAGCAAGGCCCGCCGAGCGTCGCAGAGTGGCGATCCTTCTCCCGGGCTGTACTGCCGGGCGGATCTCGCTCACGTGCCCTGCGAGGTGCGCAACTGTTCGGTCGAGGTCGCTTGTAAGCAGCGCTAGGCCCCAAAAACGAGCAGGGCCGTCCCCGACGCCCGATCGCTCCATGGCCTCCCGGGGTTCCTGAACGACCTCCAGAATGACCGCGCCGAGTCGGAAGAACGCTTGGCGGGGCGCTCCCGCGGGAGTCGGCTGCTCACGGATGCGGCGCAGGTCGAGCCCGGCGGACTCGAGGGCTTGCACGCTGCGGTCGAGCTGCGGCGACATCGCCACCACGTGGTCGATTGCATCAACGCCGTTCAGATGGTCGAAGGCGACCATGGGAGAGGCGATGTGTGACCTCGTGGTGGGCAGGCCGTCGAGCTCGCTGCTCGAGATTCCGCGCAGCGACCAGCCGAGTATGCCCTGACCGGCGTGTTGCCCGGCCAGGACTATGCGAACGGCGTCGAGTTGAACGACCCCCTCGGCGGTTGTGAAGCCGAGCGCCTGCCAGCGCTCGGGATCGTCGGCAATGGTGATCTCCTCGATCGTCGGCGCCGAGGTGGCGCTCGGATCAGCAGAGTGTGTCTCGGTCAAAGAATCTGGCCTGCTTGGCGGCGCATTCGAGCCTCGCTCGCCGCTAAGGCGCCAGCTTGACGGGGAGCGTCTTGAGCTGGTTGAGGAACGCGGACTCGACCGTCAGTGGCTGGCCGGCGAGCTCGATGTTTGGGAAGCGCTTGAGCGTCTCCTCGAAGAGGATTTGCAGCTCCAACCGGGCAAGCGCTGTGCCAAGGCAGAAGTGGCGCCCGCCTGCGCCAAAGGCTTGATGCTCAGTGGTGCGGCGCACGTCGAAGCGATCGGGGTCCTCATAGCGCGACTCATCGCGGTTGGAGGAGGCGTACCACATCACCACACGCTCACCCTCTTTGATCTGCTGGCCGGCGAGCTCGGTGTCTTTGGTGGCTGTGCGCCTGAAGTGGGCAAACGCCGGGAACATACGCAGCGACTCCTCAACTGCTCCAGGCACGAGCGAGGGGTCCTCGAGCAGTATCCGTCGCTGCTCCGGGTCTTCCATCAGCGCGCGCATCCCGCTGCAGTAGGTCGCCTTGGTGCTGTCGTTTCCGGCCGCCACGAGCAGGAAGAAGCCCATCACGATCTCGTGTTCCTCGAGCTTCTGGCCGTCAACTTCGGCGTGTACGAGCACGCTCGTCAGATCATCGGTGGGATGCTCGCGCCGCTGCGCAATCATGCGCCCGCAGCGCTCGAAGATCTCGGGGACCTCTTTCTCCATCACAGCCTCTACCCCCGCCGGGTTGAGGTCAGGGTCGCCCGCCCCGAGCGTGGAGTTCATCAGGCGCGCCCAAGTGGCGTCGTCCTCCTCGGGGATGCCCATGAAGCTTCCAATCACGCGTGAGACAACGGGCTGGGCGACGTCGCTCACCAGATCACAGCTGTCGTGTCCCTGCAAGCCGTCGAGAGTCTTCACAACAATCTCGCGAATCGCCTGCTCATGCGCTGCGATCCGCTTTGGCGTGAAGCCCGCTTGAAAAAGAGCCTTCACGCGGTCGTGCTTGGGCGGGTCCATCCCGATGAACATCGCCCTTGTCAGCTCGAGCGGGAAGATCGCCGAGACCGCGGTTATGCCGCCGAGTTCTGAGGAGTAGGTCTGCCAGTCTCGGCTTACGGTATGAACGTCCTCGGCGCTCGTTACCGACCAGAAACCACCCTCATCGGGGAATTCGCTGATTTCCTTGGTCCAGTGAACCGGGCAGCCTTGACGCATCTCTTTGAAGAGGGCGTGGGGAGGACCCTCGGCCCACAGCTCGCGCTCGAGCAGTAGCTGGTCCTCGAGGTTGGTGTCCGTCGCGGTCATCGGAGCCTCCAGTCGCTGCGCAGGGGGATGCGGGCATCGATGTTACTCGTCGTTGACCTGTTTGGCTACACAGCCAGTCGGTATGTCCTCAGCCCGCCGCTAGTACTGCAGAGCGGTGCTGCGGCGTGTGGGCCTACCAACACGGTCCTCTGGGATACGCGGGGAGGATGGCTCGCGACAACATGTTCACGGTGGCACTTGAAGAATATCTTGGCATGCCTTATCATTTCTGCATGGCTTCCAAGGAAAGTGTGCGCTCACCGGCGATAGAGGATTACAGCAAGGCCATCTACACCCTGGAAACCCGCGCAGACGAGCCTGTCTCCACCAACGCGCTCGCCGAGCGGCTGGAGCTAACGAGCGGCTCCGTCTCAGGAATGCTCAAGAAGCTAGACGAGCTCGGCTTGATCTCACACGTGCCCTATCGCGGCGTGCGCCTTACCGCGGAGGGCCGGCGGGTGGCGCTCGAGGTGATCCGCCACCATCGACTGCTCGAGCTCTATCTGGCAGAGGCGCTGCAGATGCCCTGGGATCGGGTGCACGACGAGGCGGAGGTGCTCGAGCACGTCCTCTCCGACGAGCTCGAGGAATTGATTGCCGCGAAGCTCGGCCCTCCCACGATCGACCCGCATGGCGACCCCATCCCGAGCGCCGATCTGAAGCTCGAGGAGCACCCGACCCGCAGCCTCGAGAGCCTCATGCCGGGTGACGAGGGGACCTTCGTGCGTGTGTCCGACGCCGACCCGGAGATGCTGCGCTACCTGGCCCAGCAGGGCATCCTGCCGGGAGGGCGCATTCACGTGCTCGAGCGCCAGCCTTTCGGCGGTCCCTTGCTCGTGAGCGTCGACGGGCGTGAGCACATGCTCGGCGGAGCTTTGCTGTACGCGATGCGCATCAATTTTGAGCGCTCCTCGATCCTCGCGGAGGAGAGCACATGAGCAAGACCGCGTTGGGGTCGGCCCCCGTCCTGCGGCCGGTCGGGGCGCTTGAGGGCGCGTCGGTGGCGCTGCCGGACGCCGCTGGCGTGCCTAGCGCCCTCGAACAGCTTCTAGCGAAGGGAAGACTGCGGGCGACGCTCGCAATGCTCGGCCCCGCCTTCGTTGCGGCGATCGCATACGTTGATCCGGGCAACTTCGCAACGAACTTGCAGGGTGGCGCGCAATTCGGATACCTGTTGCTGTGGGTTGTTCTCGCCGCAAACCTGATGGCGATGCTGATCCAGTATCTGTCAGCCAAGCTAGGCGTCGTCACCGATCGCGACCTGCCCGAGCTGTGTCGCGATCGCTTCCCCCGCGCCGTGACCTGGGGGTTGTGGGCACAGGCGGAGATCATGGCGATGTCCACCGACATCGCTGAGTTCCTCGGCGCCGCGCTCGGCTTGAACCTGCTGTTCGGCGTGCCCCTGCTGCCGGCCGGTCTGATCACCGGCGTGATCGCATTCGGGATACTCGGGTTGCAAACGCGCGGCTATCGTCGCTTCGAGCTTGCGATCAGCGCACTGCTCGGGATCATCTTCCTCGGGTTTCTGTATGAGGCGCTGCACGTCGGGCCCTCGGCGAGCGGCTCGCTTCACGGTCTGCTTCCGGGCTTGCATGGCACGACATACCTTTACCTGGCGGTAGGAATCATTGGCGCAACCGTGATGCCCCACGCCATCTACCTGCATTCGGCTCTTACGAACGGGCGCGTGCCGTGTCGCAACGATGGGGAGCGTCGGCGTGTGCTGCGCTTCGAGAAGGTCGACGTGATCGTTGCGCTTGGCTGCGCCGGGATCATCAACATGGCGATGCTCGCGGTTTTCGCCAAGCTGTTCCACACGCCTGTGCTCTCGGGGCTCAGCTCGATCAGCGTGGCCCATGCTCAGCTTGGACACCTCGTGGGCGGTGGCGCCGCACTCGCCTTCGCGGTCGCCCTGTTTGCCTCCGGCGCCTCATCCTCGAGCGTTGGCACGTATGCCGGCCAGGTTGTGATGTCGGGGTTCGTAAAAGTCAAGGTTCCGCTGGTGGCGCGCCGCGCGGTGACGATGATGCCTGCAATAGCGGTGCTCGCAATCGGCATGAATCCCACCGATGCGCTTGTGCTCAGTCAGGTTGTGCTCTCGTTCGGCATCCCGTTCGCGCTCGTGCCGCTCGTAATGCTCACCAGCCGCCGCGAGGTGATGGGCGTTCATGTCAACCGTCGCCTCACCACTGCTGCGGCAATTGCGATCGCTTCGCTGATCACGCTGCTGAACTTCTTTTTGATCTACCAACAGCTGCTCGGCTGAACCGAAGATCTGGACTCGTGGCGGTCACCGCCGCGGACTAGCTCATGTCGCGCCGTTGTGCACGCACGGGCCATCGCTCAGTTCCCAGTCGCTTAGGTGTGGATGGTTGATCAGCCGTCGTCAAACGGCGCCATCTGCACGCCGTGATTGTGCTCGCGCATGCCGAGCTCGTAGGTCGCGCCGTGACGGGTGTGAAGGGTGCGAGCCGCCCCTCCGTCTGGACGCACGTTGAGCGCAAGCGCGGCAACCGAGCAGTTGAGGACATCGTGCTCGCCGCCATCGGGATCTGCGTAACGCCAGCCTGCGGCTAGGCCCGGCGGCGTGTCGACGTGGGCTTCAACCGTCAAACCGTCTTCTCCGGGCAGCGACAGCGTGCAGCGGGCGGGACTCTCCGCGACCTTCAGTCCGCGAGCGCCGAGGCCACCGAGACGCAGTCGCCGGCCGTCGAGGGAGATCGCGCCGCTTGCCACCCAGGGTGTGAGCCGTCCCGCCACCAGCACTCGCCCGAGGGCGACGTCGAGCCACGCCGAGGGGTCCTCGTCGAAGCCAACTCCGTGAAGCCAGATCCAACGCTCAGCATGCTCTGAGCCCCAGTTGTGTCCCACCATGCCTTGCCACCCGTTCAGTTGCAGAGTACGGCCGGGCAGCTCGATCGTGCCGTCGAAGCTCGCCGACGGGGCGGGGCTCGAGAGCTTGGTGCGTGGCAAGGGAGCCTTGTACAACCATGATTGCTTGAAATGACGAAGCTCGGGCTCGCTGCTCGAGAAGCTCAGCGACCAGTGCGCCGGTCCGCAAGCGCCCTCAGCGATCCCCGGCCCAAGACGCGATTTCCCGCCGATCTCGATCCAGCAGTCAGCGGGCGCCGCAAGCTCAGTGGTGGTGAGCTTGTGCATGAACGGCTTGCCTGCGCGGGCATCGAACACGGTGCACCAC
>JBAPMC010000078.1:0-29309 GCA_049278415.1 Solirubrobacteraceae bacterium | reverse complement strand
CGCTCTGTTTTGCGGCAAGCGGCAGCGCGGCTACCACGAGCACGATCCAACCGAGGAGAACAGTGATCCGGTGGCGGCGTAGCCAGCGGTCGAGCGTAAGCATCAGGTTCTGCATGGCGCGCCCCTTCGATCAGCTTGTTTGGCTGTCTGGCCAGTCTCTTGGATTCGGGGACTGAGAAGTGTGCGGACTGTCACACTTGTCCTCCGATCGAGCATCAAGCCTGCCCGATATGAGCTCGAATGTCTGGCGGAATCGCGACAACCACAACCTGGTCAGATCGTCGCGTCGGCCAACGTGAGTCGTCCCGCCGCGACACTAGACTCGACTCGATGCCCGCGCTCAAGTCCGCCTACCTGATCCACGGCGACGATCACGGCGCCATCGCCGAGCGTCGTGCGCGCCTGAAGGCGCTCGCCGAAGCCGACGGTGATGCGAGCAGCGTGGAGATACTCGCCGGCGACGCCGGCACGCCTGAAGGGGTGGCGCTGGTGCTCTCCACGATGACTTTCGCGATTGGACGACGGGTGATCGTGGTGGACGGCGTCGAGCGCTTCAAGGAAGCCGAGGCCAAGCAGCACATCGAGCCGGCGATGGCAGAGATGCCACCCGACACCACGATCGCGTTCTTCGCGCGCGAGGAGGGTCGCAGCAAGGCGCCAACGGCGCTACACCGTGCTGTGAAGGCGGCAAAAGGCCAGATCGTCGCCGAGGCCACGATCAAGCCGTGGGAGCTTGCGGGCTGGGTACGCGAGCAGGCCACGCGGCTCGGCCTCACGCTCGATGCGTTCGCCGCGAAGACGCTTGTGGCACAGGTCGGCGAGCGCCAACAGCGTCTGCTGCGCGAGCTCGAGAAGCTCGTGCTCGCAGCTGATCCGAGCGACGAGCGTGAGGGACCTATAAAGGTAAGTGCCGAGGACATCGAGCGGCAGTCCGCGCACTCCACGGCGTGGCGCGCCTTCTCGCTCGCCGACGCTCTGGTCGGAGACGACCCGGTTGAAGCGATGCGCTCCTATCTGCGTCTGCGCAGCCAAGGGGAGCGCTTGTCAGGGCTCGTGTACCTGATGGCTCAGCGCCTGCGTGACGCCGAGGGGGTGTCTGTGCGCCTACAGGCTGGAGAGCCGCCAGCGGAGATCAAGCGCGGGCTGAGGATGCCTCCGCACGCGGCGGACCGCTTCATCTCCGACGTGGCACGCTCCGAGCCCGAGCGTTTGCGAGCGGCCATCTGCCGGATCGCGGATCTCGAACTCGACACGCGTGGGGGAGCGCCCTTGAGCGGTTCGCGCACATCTCTGTCCTCGCTCGAGGAAGACACGCTCGCGCTGCGCGCAATCCTCGCTGTCGCCAGTTGAGTACCTGGAAAGGAGGCTCTAGGATTTGACGCTTGCGAGCACGCGGGCTGCTCGGGACTTGCGATGAGCACCCGTGTTGCGGTGCAATGCACCGCGCTTGACGGCCTTGTCGATCGTGCTCACGAGTCTGTGGTGCTCGGTGGCTGCAACATCGCTGTCTTTCTCCTGCACAGCCGTTTCCAGGCGACGGAAGTAGGTCTTGATAGCCGAGGTGTACTGACGGTTCTCGAGACGCTCGCGCTCAGAGCGGAGGATGCGCTTCTTCTGTGACTCGATGTTGGCCATGTCGATAACCGCTTTGTGGCCCAGGCAACCGGCCGGGGCGCGCCGCGGAGCGCCGTACTATAGCGCCCCGTGTCTGTGAGCCCTGAGACGGCAGAGGAATCGGCGGGGCCAAAGCCTCCGAACAGCGTTGCCCGCAACACCGCGATCTTCTCGGTGGCCACCGGTTTCTCGAGGATCGCGGGGCTTCTGCGCGAGATCGTGTTCGCAAGCTACTTCGGCACGAGCGCCGCCGCCTCGGCCTACACGATCGCTTTCCTCGTGCCCAACTTCGTTGCGCAGCTGTTCGCCAACGCTGCGCTCTCCGCCGCGTTCGTGCCGGTGTTCACCGATCTGCTCCAGCAGAAACGCAGGGTTGAGGCCTTCCGGCTGGCATCGACCCTGTTCTGGATCATGCTGATCGTTCTCAGCGTGATCACGGCCTTCTTCATCCTGGCGGCCGGTGAGATCATGCCGCTGTTCACGGGCGCCAAGTTCTCGAGCGCCACCGTGTCGCTCACGGTGGGGCTCTCTCAGGTGCTGTTCCCCGTCGTGCTGCTGCTCGGTCTCAACGGTCTGCTGCTCGGCATTTTGCAGTCCTATGACCGCTTCACGCTGCAGGCGGTATCTCCGGCGGTGTGGAACGTGATCATCATCGTGCTGCTGGTGGTGCTGCACCCGCACTTCCACGGACAGAACGGCATCTACGCGTTTGCCATCGGCGTGTTGGTGGCCACGGGCGTGCAGATGCTGATGGCGTTGGGGGCGCTCGCGCGAATCGACTTCCGCTTGCAGTTCTCGATCGATTGGCACGACCCGCGGGTGAGCCGGGTGTTCCTGCTGATGATGCCGGTGACCATCGGCTTGGGGATCGTGAACCTGGACCAGCTGATCAACTCCGCGTTCGGCACGCTCGTCTCCGACGAAGCGCCGCGGGCGATCGAAAACGCCTTTCGCGTGTACATGCTGCCGCAGGGGATGTTCAGCGTCGCGGTGGCCACCGTCCTGTTCCCGCTTCTGAGTCGCCTGGCCTCGCGCCGCGACGTTGCCTCGATGCGCAGCACCGTGGGCTCCGGGATGCGCCAGATCAACCTGCTCCTGATCCCGGCCGCGGCGTTCATGGTGGTGCTGGCCACCCCGATCGTGCGACTGCTGTTCCAGCGCGGCAACTTCACCGCCGAGTCCACCCAGCTCGTCTCGACCGCGCTGTTCTGGTTTGCCTTCAGCCTGCCCTTCGGCGGACTGAACCTGCTGCTCACCCGCACGTTCTTTGCGGTGCAGCGACCATGGATTCCCACGGGTATGGCCGGGGTGAACATCGTGGTGGACATCATTGTGAGCGTCGCCCTCTACAAGCCGCTGGGCATCGCAGGGCTCGTGATCGGCACGCTGGCGGCCAACGTGGTGATGACGGCGCTACTGACATACCGCTTGCGAATCGGCCTCAACGGGCGCCTGGAAGGGGCACGGACCACCATGATCACCGCCCGTGTATGCGTGGCGGCCGCATTGCTCGCGGTTGTCTCCTACGTCGTGTGGTATCTGCTCGAGTCGCTGCTCGGCGTGTCGCTGCCGGCACAGATCGTGAGCGTGGGCGCCGCTGCGCTTGCGGGACTAGGGGTTTACTCACGCGCGGTGCTGACGATGAGCGTCCCCGAGGCCCACCAGGTGCACCGCCTGATCAGCGCACGGTTCGGCCGGGCCTGAAGACGAAGGGCCGGATGAGCTTTCGCCCACCCGGCCCTGGTCCGGACAAAGATCACCGGGTTACTACTACGTCCCAGGACTTAAATGTGTCTATGCCTGGGCGGCTATGACACTCCCAACCACCGGGACTGGCCACCAACACGAGGCTGGTGCGTGGCCCGGCTCGAGCCCGAAGGCTCCGGTTGAGTAGGCGATCCGCCGGACCATGAAGGCTAGCGCGCCACGGAAGCCGCCACCGCGGGAGCGTCCGGGTGCGGGGTGGAGCCGCAGGCCATCTACAGTTTGGACGCCTATGGATCAAGACCGAATCCGCAACCGTTATATCCCTTCACCCCCTGCCGGGGCGACTTCCCGACGGGACTGATGATGGATCAAGACCGAATCCGCAACTTCTCGATCATCGCCCACATCGACCACGGCAAGTCGACGCTCGCCGATCGCATCCTCGAGCTGACGCACGCGGTGGACGAGCGCTCGATGCGGGCGCAGGTGCTCGACTCGATGGACCTCGAGCGCGAGCGTGGCATCACGATCAAGGCACAAGCGGTGAAGGTGGCCTACACAGCCTCAGACGGTGAGACCTATCAGCTGCATCTGATCGACACGCCCGGGCACGTGGACTTCACCTATGAGGTGTCGCGCTCGCTCGCTGCGTGTGAGGGCGCGTTGCTGGTGGTGGACGCCTCCCAGGGCGTGGAGGCCCAGACGGTGGCCAACACCTACCTGGCGGTGGAGGCGGGCCTCGAGCTGATCCCCTGCCTGAACAAGATCGACCTCCCGGGGGCGGAGCCGGAGCGGGTGGCGGGCGAAGTGGCGGAGCTGATCGGCGAGCCACCGGAGGCGATCTTGAAGATCAGCGGTAAGACGGGCGCGGGCGTGGGGGAGGTGCTCGACGAGCTGGTCAGGCGCGTGCCGCCGCCCTCAGGCGACCCGGATGCGCCCCCGCGTGCGTTGATCTTCGACTCCGAGTTCGATCAATACCGGGGCGTGATCGCCTACATCCGAGTGGTGGACGGCGTGTTCCGCAAGGGCGAGGTGATCCGAGCGATGGCGGCAGGCACGCACGCGGAGATCGACGACATCGGCTTCTTCTCGCCCACCATGACCCCGGTCAAGCAGCTCTCGGCGGGCGAGGTGGGATATCTGATCACCGGTATCAAGGACGTCACACACCTGCGGGTGGGAGACACGCTGACGACGGAGGTGCGTGGCGAGAAGCGCACCTCAGAGCCGCTACCGGGCTATCGCGAGGTCAAGCCGATGGTGTTCTGTGGCTTGTTCCCGATCGACTCCGACCGCTACCCGGACCTGCGCGACGCGCTCGAGAAGCTGACGCTGAACGACGCCGCCCTCTCCTGGGAGCCGGAGACCTCCGACGCGCTCGGCTTCGGCTTCCGCTGCGGCTTCCTCGGGCTCTTGCACATGGACATCGTGCGAGAGCGCCTGGAGCGCGAGTATGACCTTGAGCTGCTGGCGACGATGCCCTCGGTGGAGTTCGACCTGACGCTGACCAATGGCGAGGAGTTCAAGGTGCACAACCCCTCGGACATGCCCGACCCGGGCACGATCGCCGAGATTCGCGAGCCGTTCATCAAGGCGCAGGTAATCGCTCCTCGCGAGTACGTGGGGGCGGTGATGGAGCTATGTCAGGAACGTCGCGGGGAGCCGGCGGGCATGCATTACCTCTCACCCGAGCGGGTGCAGATGACCTACGACCTGCCGCTCGCGGAAATCGTGCTCGACTTCTTCGACCAACTGAAGTCACGCACGCGCGGGTACGCCTCGCTCGACTACGAGCTGAGCGGGATGGCCCCCGCGAACCTCGTCAAGCTCGACGTGCTGCTCGCCGGCGACACGGTGGATGCCCTGTCGATGGTGGTGCACAAGGACAAGGCATATGACATGGGGCGCACGCTCACCGAAAAGCTGCGCAAGCGGATTCCACGCCAGCAGTACGACGTTCCAATCCAAGCGGCGATTGGCTCTCACATAATCGCTCGCGAGACAGTGAAGGCGTTTCGCAAGGACGTGATCGCCAAGTGCTATGGCGGTGACATCTCCCGCAAGAAGAAGCTCCTGAGCAAGCAGAAGGAGGGCAAGAAGCGGATGAAGCAGGTCGGTCGCGTTGAGGTGCCCCAGGAGGCGTTCCTGGCGGTGCTGGAGCTGGGGGAGGAGTGAGCAGAGTGGGCTCGCGATGGTTTCGAAGTCCCGATGGCGCTCAGGTCGCTTGCAGGTTTTTTTGGGATTGCTGGGCGTGCTCGTGAGGTACTGCGCATAGTGAGAATCCTGTTTGTTTGTTTGGGGAACATCTGTCGCTCGCCGACTGCGGAGGGCGTGATGACGCATCTCGCAGCGGAAGCCGGTTTGCAGGGAAACATCGAGCTTGACAGTGCGGGAACAGGGAGCTGGCACGTGGGGGAGCCGCCGGATATGCGCGCCACCGAGGCAGCGCGGGCGAGAGGGATTGTGCTCGAGAGCGTTGCGAGGCAGGTGCGCGTCGATGACTTCGAGAACTTCGATTTGATCCTGGCGATGGACAGCTCCAATGAGCGTGCACTGCGACAGCTCGCCCCCGACGCCTCCTCGCGCGAGAAGGTGCGTTTGCTGCGCGAGTTCGACCCTGCCAGCGTGGGCTTGGGCGATCTCGACGTGCCCGACCCCTACTACGACAGTCAGCGTGGGTTCGACATCGTGCTCGACCAAGTGCAAGCTGCTTGTGCGGGTCTGCTCGAGCGCATGCAGGCGTCCAAGCTGGCATGAGCCTGCCGCCAGATGCGTGGGGTCCGCGGCGGGTGGGCGCGCTACGCCGGCTGAGTCGCTGCACTCAATCGGTCCCGCCGAGGCGGTAGCGGTCGGATATGACGGTATGCGTCCCTCAACAATCGAGCAGCGCCGCCGTCTGTATCTACTCGCCCGCGTAGTCATCGCACGCCACTACCGGCAACAGTTGACGTTGGCGGAGGTCTCGCGAGCGCTCTCAAGCTCGCCGCGCCAGCTCACCCGCGTCTACGCACAGTTTGGCGAGGTCACCTTTCGCGAGGATCTGCTCAGCCGCCGCATGAGCGTTGCAGCGCAGCTATTGATCGAACAGCCTGCGATCCCTGTGCGTGATGTCGCACGGCTGGTGGGCTTTCGCCAAGCGCCGTATTTTGCGAAGGCGTTTCGGCGGCGTTATGGACTTACACCGGCGTGCTTTCGGATGGAGGGAAAGGCTTACGCCAGGGGCAAGGTGCGTTGCCCATCACCGAGGCAAGAGCTAAGCTCGGCACACAGCCTGGGAAAGAAGGTAGATGGTGGAGCAGCTGTCGACAGTAGAGAGCACGGCGCGCGGCAGGCTTGCGCGCGTTGAGGTTCCCCGCTCTAGTCATGCTCTGTGGGAGCGACCAGCGGACAGCAGCGACCCGATTGACCTGCTGGAGGAACAAGCCAAGTCCCGCGCCGCAGACCTGGTTCCGATCCGACACGGGCGCATGCTTGTCTCACCCTTCACCTATTACCGCGGCGCGGCGCTCCCAATGGCCTCGGATCTTGCCGGCACGGGAAACTCGGGACTGAAGACTCAGATCTGCGGGGATGCGCACCTTTCCAATTTCGGCATCTTCGGCTCGCCCGAGCGCCACCTCTTCTTCGACGTGAACGATTTCGACGAGACTGCGCTTGGGCCATGGGAGTGGGATGTGAAGCGACTGGCGAGCAGTCTCGAGGTGGCTGGGCGCGAGAACGGCTTCACGCGAAAGCAGCGCAAGCGAATTGTGCGTCGCGCAGTTCGCTCCTACCGAGAGACGATGATTGAGTTTGCGCGAATGCCGATGCTCGGTGTGTGGTACGCACACCTGGACATGGATGAGCTGCTGCCGCGGTTCCGCTCGCTTCTGAACCCGAGAAAGACGCCGAGTGTATGGCGGGCGGTCGCCAAGGCGCGAGCACACGACAGCCATCAAGCCTTCGACAAGCTCTGCCATGTGCTTGACGGGCAACCAAGAATCATCAGCGACCCACCGCTGATCATGCCGGTCGAGGCGTTCGTTGAGGGGGTCGACCCGGAAGCGGCGCTCGAGGGCCTTCACAAGATCATTCGCTCCTACCGACGTACGCTTGAGGCGGATCGGCGGCATCTGCTCGAGCGCTACCGGTTCGTGCATCTCGCTCGCAAGGTGGTGGGGGTTGGCAGCGTGGGAACTGAGGCCTGGATCTTGCTGCTCATCGACGATCGGGGATCTCCGCTGTTGCTGCAGGTCAAGGAGGCCGACACCTCCGTGCTCGAGCAGTTCACATCCAAGAGCAAGTTCTCAAACCACGGGCATCGGGTCGTGGCTGGTCAGCGACTGATGCAAGCCGCGAGCGACATCTTCCTCGGTTGGGAGCGGTTTGCCTGGGAAGGCGACCAGCGTGACTACTACATTCGCCAGCTGAGAGATTGGAAGGGCTCCGCGGACATAGCGGGCATGACAGCTGAGGGCATGGAGCTGTGGGGGCTGATGTGCGGTTGGACTTTGGCTCGTGGCCACGCTCGCTCTGGTGACCGCGTCGCGATTGCGTCCTATCTCGGGAAGTCAGACGTATTCGACCGAGCAATCGCAGAGTTCGCGGTTGCCTACGCCGACCAAAACGAAATCGACTACAGGGCGCTACAGGAGGCGGTGGCGAGCGGAAGGCTCGCGGCCGAGACTGGCATCTGAGCCTACGCTGCCGTAGGAGGGCAGATCGGGCGTACGCGTGGTCGGGGTAAGATGCCGCATGGCTGAGGGCTTGTCGCCGGCTGAGGTCGGCAAAGAGATCGGCGAGCACAGCAAGCGCTCGGCTGAGCAGGAGAAGTCCGAGTCAAAGGACCATCGCGATCGTGCGCTGTCGATCATCGAGGCGGTTCTGCTGTCGCTGGTAGCCGTGCTGGCGGCGTGGTCGGGCTATGCCGCCGCCAAGTGGTCCACGGAGTCCTCGCTGTCCTTGGCGAAGGCCTCAGCGGCACGCACCAAGTCAAGCCGCGATGAAATCCAGGCGACGCAGATCCGTACGCTTGACTCGGTCTCGTTCAACGCCTGGTTCACCGCGTTCACTGCAGGCAGCAAGCGCTCCCAGCAGCTGGCGGAGAGACGCCTTCGCCCCGGCTACCGCCCCGCGTTCTATGCATGGTTGGCGACCGATCCCGCTCACAACCCCAAATCGCCGCCGGGACCCTCGTACATGCCGCAGTACGTGATCACCCAGGAAACCTCCGCACGTGCCTACAGCGCCCAGGCGGACGTCGCTTTCGCCACGGGCGAGAGCGCTGGTGCGACAGGGGACAAGTACGTGCGCGACACGGTCTTCCTGGCAACGGTGCTGTTCCTGGTTGGGATCAGCGGCCATCTGCTGCGCGCCGCACGCTATGCCGTGATCGGCGTTGGCGTCTTGTTGCTCATCTTCTCGGTGGTTCAGCTTCTCGGTCTGCCGGGGCCTCCGTCCTAACAGACGGAGTCGTCGCCGCCCTGCTTAGGTATCAGTCTGAGCTAAGAAGACGATGGTCTGTCCCGGGCCACATCCCATGCAAGGGGAGCGGTCATTCTTGCGCCGGGGCTCAACCTGGGGAGTGAAGTACGGCGTCGAGCGCTGAGAGCGACTCGACCGGCCCAGCGTCAGGCAGGCGCAGGCGCATCAGCGTGCCTCCTCCCGCGACTGGTTGGGCGCTGACGCTGCCGCCGTGCTGTTCTGCCACCTGGCGCACTATTGCAAGCCCCAGTCCCGATCCCGGACGTCCGCGTGCCTCAACACCGCGATAAAAGCGATCGAAGACGTGGGGGAGGTCGGCGCTTGAGATCCCCACTCCATTGTCGCGTACGGTCAGCTCCTTGCCATGCAAAGCGATCTCAACAGGACTGCCCGTGGGGCTGTAGTTCACGGCGTTGTCGATCAGGTTGTTGACCGCCCGGCCGAGGCGCGCCGGCACTCCGGTGAGCACGACTTGGTCGAGCTCGATGTGAAATGGGGTGTCGGGTGAGTGGCGTCGGGCGCGATCTACAGCTTCTTCAACCACGAGATCCAAGCGCACGTCCTCGGTCCCGCCGCGAGGCTGCTCACCGTGGGAGAGCTCGATCAGGTCATTCATCAGCAGCGTGAGCTCCTCGATCTGCTCAACCACGTCGTCGAGCATTCGCTGGCGCTCGTCCACGCTCATGTTGCGCTCCTGCTTGAGGATTTCGATGTTGGTGCGCAGGCTGGTAACGGGTGTGCGCAGCTCGTGCGAGGCGTCGGCCACGAGCTGGCGTTGGGCGTGAACGGAGGCGTCGAGCGCGCTCATCGAGCTCTGCAGCGCGTCAAGCATTGCGTTGAAGCTCTCCGCGAGGCGTCCTATCTCATCCTCCCCGCCAGGCTGGATCCGCTTTGAGAGATCCTGTGTGCGAGTGACGTGCTCGATGGACTGTGTGAGGCGCCTGAGCGGCGCGACGGCGGCGCCGGAGACGAGTCGTCCGAGCAATGCCGCGAGCGCTATCCCGCCGACGTCGAGTAGGGCGAGGATGAGGCGCAAGCGCGCCAGCAGGTTGTCGACGCTCGTCAGCGGCTGGGCGAGCTGCGCGGCGTAGCCAGGCTGTAGCGCCTCTGTGAGGATGCGCAAGTGGATGCCGCTTACGTGTGCATCGCGGAAAAAGGGCTTGCCACCTTTGGCGGCGAGCCGGCGTGCAGCGGCGTCGACCGGCAACGTGAGGTTCGGCGAGGAGTTGAGCAGGACCTTGCCGCTGGAGTTGATCAGCTGCTGGTAGCCGCGTACCTCGTCGGGATGGGGAGAGAGGTTCCCAAACGGGTTGCCTCGGAGAGCGATGGCTGCTCCGCTGAGCGCCGAGCCCGCGCCGGGTCGCCTGCTGCCGGGGGGGTCGGAGGGGGGCGGTGTGAGCAACAAGCTGAGCGGCGAGCCTGCCTTGGTGGCGCCGGCAAGCAGCTTGTGTCGTCTCGAGTGGGCCAACATCTGCTCGATATAGCGCTCGTCACGACCGCTCAAACCTGGAGACACAGCATTTGCGATGAAGCGCAAGTCGGCAGAGCGGGTTCGCAGCTGGTCGTCAATCTGGCCGCGGAGCTGATGGGAGGCGAGCAGGTAGGTGAGCATTGAGGCGAGCACCACCGCGATCGCCACTGCGGCGGCGGACACGAGCGTGATGCGGCGTCGGAAGCTCACGTTTGCATCGCCGCGGTGGTAGATATGAGCGCGATGCGGCATCGGAAGCTCACGTTTGCGCTCCTCTCCAACTTTCCTTACAGCCGATCAGGCGCCGTGGCTCGATGGAGTCCTCGGGGCTCATCGGTCTCGCAGCACGTAGCCGACTCCGCGAACTGTGTGCAGCAGGCGCGGCTCGCCGCCGGCCTCGGTCTTGCGGCGCAAATAGCCCATGTAGACGCCGAGCGAGTTGGAGCTCGAGCCGAAGTCATAGCCCCACACGTGCTCGAAGATGATGGAGCGGGTCAGCACTTGTCTCGGATGGCGCAGGAACAGCTCGAGCAACAGGAACTCGGTGCGAGTGAGGTTCAGCGAGCGCTCTCCACGTAGCGCCTCGTGTGCGATCCGGTCCAAGCGCAGATCCTCGAAGGCGAGCGTCTCTTGCTCCTCGCTCTCGTCAGCTCTTCTCAGCAGGGCGCGCACTCGCGCCATCAGCTCGCGCAAGGCGAAAGGCTTGACGAGATAGTCATCGGCGCCCGCATCGAGACCTGCGACGCGATCGTCGATCTGCTCGCGTGCGGTGAGCATCAGCACCGGTGTGCGATCGCCGCTCTCGCGCACTCGCCGACACACTTCCAAACCATCGAGCACAGGCATCGACACATCGAGGATGACGGCGTCATAGGAGCTGTCGGTCATGCGCTCAAGCGCATCTCCGCCATCGCCTGAGAGGACCACCTCATAGCGCTCGAGCGTGAGGGCTCGCGACAGCGCGTGCTGGACGGCGGGCTCGTCGTCGACGACCAATATGCGCGCTGGCTCTGCCATGGTGGTTTCGCTCGTCCTCCTCCAAAGCACCGGTGTGCATGGGAGGTGAGGCTATGGTGACGGTACCGGAGGAACTTACGAGCCAGCCTGAAGAGGATGCGAAGAATCCTCGACGAACCCATTGCTGAGGAGATCCGAGTAAACAGCTCACGCTCGAGCGCGGACAACGACATGTCCGCCCAGTCGCGCCAGTTGCGCAACGGCTTGATCAGCCTCGCGGTGTTCTTCGTGCTCGTGGCTGCACTGCTGCTCGCGGTGCCGGGACTGCGCTCGGCGGGAGAGCGCATAACCGATGCCAACCTCGCCTGGATCGCCGCCGGCGTTGGCTTTGAGCTGCTCTCCTGTGCTGGCTACGTGATCCTGTTCGAGCTTGTGTTCAAGATGGAGCGGGGCTTCAGCCGGCGGCTGGCGCTCTCAGAGCTCGGGGTCAACTCGGTCGTGTCGGTTGGCGGTATCGGCGGGATTGCCTTGGGGGCGTGGGTGCTGCGCACGAAGGGCGTTGCAGTTGAGCGGATCGCCAAGCGCTCGGTATTGATGTTCGTGCTCACGAGCGCGGTCAACGTCAGCGCGGTGGCGCTGATTGGCGTGCCGATGTGGCTCGGTCTGCTGCCCGGCTCGGAGAACGCTCTACTCACGCTTCTACCGGCGGCGCTGGCGATTGCGACGATCGCCGGGACGCTCGCAATCGCCGGGTTCGCCGGCAGGCTCGCGGAACGCGGAACGCTTCGCAGCGGACGCATGCACGTGGCGCTGGTGGCTGTCAGCGACGGGGTACACGATGCGTTGCGGTTGATCCGCGAGCACGACTGGCGGCTGCTCGGATCACTCGGCTACTGGCTGTTCGACACGCTCGTGCTCTACGTGTGCCTTGCCGCTTACGGACCAACACCATCGTTCTGGGCGGTGGCAATGGCCTATCTCGTCGGCCAGCTTGCCAATTCGATCCCAATCCCGGCGGGGCTGGTGGCGGTTGAAGGTGGGGTGATTGGGATGCTCGTGCTGTTTCACGTGCGACCCGTCTCGATGGTGGTTGCGGCCGTTGTCACCTACCGCGCGATCTCGTTGTGGCTGCCGGCTTCGATCGGGTCGGTGGCGTTCTTCGGCCTGCGCCGTGAGATCGGCGAGCCGGTGGGTGTGACGCCAGAGTGTGTCAGTGAGAGCTAGAGGACAGCGACGCTGAGGAGCTATCGGCGAGACTAGCCCGTCAGACGCTCGGCGGCGGCGAGCGCCGCCTGAGCCTTCTGACAGGGACGGCCGGGGAGAGCATTCAACGCGCTTCGCAACTGTGGCGAGACGGGGCCGGATAGGCCGGGACAGTAGACCGGCGGTGGAAGCTTGCCGCTGGCTGAGCCGGGTGCGTTCAATGGCAGAAGCTGCTTGGTTGCAAGCAACGCGTGGGCGAGCGTATCGGAGAACACGTCGATTGCCAGCCTGCCGCTGTAGAGCTCGATCGAGTGTTCTTCGTCATAGATGGTGGCCGGCACACCCCTGAGCAGCGCATTTCGCTGCGGCCCTAGCGCGCTGTTGGAGTGCAATCCGTAGATCACGGTGGTGACCTGCAAGGGCAGCAGGCAGCTCCCGCCACCGCCGAGCAATCCCTTGCCGTTGACGCAGTCGCCGTAGTAGACGCTGTCGCCGATGCCGGCGCTGTAGCCCTTGAGCCCGTCGACGGCGGCGAGCGGCTTTCCGATGAAGCTTGGACCGGCCCAATACAGCTTGTAGTAGGGGAAGGTTTGGGCTTCGGCGAGCGCCTTGCTTTCCAGCGGCCGTGGGTGCTCGGTGCCACAGCCGCAGGCAAGCAGCGCTGCAGCGAGCATCGCGAGCGCGAGCAGTGGGCGGCTTCTTCTCCAAGGTACGGTCATGGGCGCTGATTATCGGCTAACGGCGCTCCCCGCGCGCAACGCGACTTCCAGCGCTCTCACCGGTTGATACGGGTACAAGCGCGACTCGTCCTGATCGATTGACTCGCGCAAGGCAGGGGCCCGGCGAGGTAGCCGCCGGGTCTCAGCCAATTTAGCGCGCTCGCCATACTGAGCCGCTGTGGAGAGCGAAGCACTCACCGAGCCGCTGACGCCGCTCGGGACCATCCGAGCACGCCTGGTGGAGCGGGGCATGATGTCGCTGGCGCTGCCCACCGCATGCGTGCTCGTGGGAGCGTGGCTCGTGCTCGCCCCACGCTCCCCCGACCTTGCGGCGCAGACCTACCGTGCCACCCTGTTTGAAAGCTCCGGGTTCACGGTGTGGGACAACAACTGGTACGCCGGCCACCACTTGCCCGGCTACAGCCTGGTGTTCCCGTGGCTTGCGCTGCTGCTCGGTATGCGACTTCTTGGCGTAATCGCGGTATTGGTCTCAACATTCGCGTTCGAGCGCATCACACGAGCCGTGTATGGGCCGAGTGCGCGCTGGGGAGCCCTGTGCTTCGCTGTGGCTGCTGCGGGCGATTTGTGGATTGGGAGGCTTACGTTCGCGCTCGGCGTCAGCTTCGCCATGCTTGCGGTGCTTGCACTGGTGCGCGAGCGGCCTTGGCTTGCCGGCGTGCTCACAGCAGTGTGCGCAGCCACGAGCCCCGTTGCCGGCCTGCTGTTGGCGCTGGCGGGCGCCACGCACGTATTGGTCACACGCCGCACGCGGGCTGGACTTGCGCTTGTTGCGCCCGCTTTCCTGGTTGTGTTGCCCCTGGAGGCGCTCTTCCCCGAGGGTGGTTGGGAGCCGTTCGCGGCGAGCTCCATTGCGGCCACGCTTGCGGTGACGCTTGCCTTCTTGTATGCCATGCCACGCGAGGAACGGCTGCTACGGGTAGGGGGCTTTGTCTACTTGGGGGTAACAGTCCTGTCGATTGTGCCTGCACCGATGGGCAGCAACATCGACCGTTATGCCGTGCTGCTCGCGGGGCCGCTGCTGCTGTGTGCACTCGGGCGCCGTGGCTTCAGGCAGTCGGGGCGCCCGCTCGCGGCGATAGTAGTGGCGGTTGCTGGCATAGTTGTATGGACTGTCTGGGGCCCTGTACGGGAGAGCACCGGGGTAATCGGAGACCCTTCGACGAGCGCTGCCTATTACACGCCGCTAAAGCGCTTTCTCGCAACGCACGGGGGTTCACTGGTTCGTGTTGAGGTCCCGTTCACTCATTCCCACTGGGAGGCTGCGCTGCTCGCACCTGAGTTCTCGCTCGCCCGCGGGTGGGAGCGTCAGCTCGACACCAAGTACGACCCATTGTTCTTTGGTGGAAGGCTCACTGCCTCCGCCTACCACGCTTGGCTGCAACAGGATGCGGTCAGCTACGTAGCACTCCCCGACGTGCGCCTGGATGGCTCAAGCGACGAAGAGGCTGCGCTGATACGCAAAGGCTTGCCGTATCTGCGCGAAGTGTTCTCAAGCGCTCATTGGCGCGTGTTCGCGGTGCGCAACCCTCTGCCGCTCGCCTCGGCCCCGGGTGTGCTCACGGCACTCAGCCACAACTCGTTCAGCTTGCGCTTCGTCTCAGCGGGAACGTCTGTGGTGAGGGTGCGCCACACGCGCTACTGGACCGTCATCCATGGCGATGGGTGTGTTGCCTCTGCGCCCGGCGGATGGACCGCCGTGCGCGCCGAGAAAGCCGGTGTTGTGCGTGTTGCGGCGCGCTTCTCGCTCGCGCGTGGGCTCGGGCTCGATGGCGGGTGTGGCTGATCTTTGCTGCTGCTGCTGCCGCCGCCGCCGCCGCTGTTGCTGTCTTGGCTGGCGCCGGCGGCTTAGGAGCAAGCGCATACAGGCCGGTATTGCCTGTTAGATAGAGGTAGTGGCCATCGGTTATCACCGGATCGAACGAGCCTGTGCCCATCGAGAACACCACTTTTCCGGTGGAAACACCGAGGCCGATGGTGCGGCGAGTGCCGAGGTCGGCGAAGTACACGATCCGCCCAACGATTGTGGCTGAGCCCGAGATGCGCCCGCCCTCGTGATATTGCCAGTCGATATGCCCTGAGCGGGCGTTCAGCGCATAGAACGTGCCGTCGTAGGAGCCCAGGTAGATCGTGGGCCCGAGCCCGGGGGTGTTGGTGATGGCGGGGGAGGCATATACGTAGGCGCCGGTTTGCACCGCCCAGTCGAGTTTGCCGGAGGAGGCGTCATAGGCGTATACGCGCCCGTCGGTGTTGCCGAGGAACACGCGGCCATACATGACCGCTGGGGTGGAGTAGAACGTGCCGCTCCCAAGCACCGCACCGCCGGAGCCGCTTGCCCACACTCGCCGGCCGCTACTCTCGCGCACCGCCTGCAGCTCGCCGGAATAGTCGCCGAAGTAGAGCAGCCCGTTCGAGAGGCTGGGGCTGGCCTTCACAGCGCCTGCAGCATGGTAGGTCCACAGCACATTGCCGTTGTGGGCGCTCAGTGCATAAACCGTGCCGTTCTGTGAGCCAAAGAACAGCTTGCCTTTGTCGAGCAGGGGAGAGGACTCGCAGCGGCTCGGCAGGTTTCGCGACCAGCGGATATGACCGGTGATGGTGTTCATCGCAACAACCCGTCCTGCCTGTTGCCCAGGTGAGCGCGACAGGATTGTTGCGTACACAGTGTCTCCGGACACTGCTGGGGTGGAGGCGGACAGGGCGCCGAGACGCTTGCTCCACAGATCGATGCCGGTGTACTTATCAATTGCATGGATCACCGCATCGTCTCCGAGCTGAAAGATGCGATTGCCGAACATCACAGGCGGAAACTCAAGCAGCGCTCTGCCCCCATGCGTCCACACCGTCCGAAAGGGTGGGCGCATGCTCGCTGGGGCGGGGTAGAAGCGAGTGTGGTTCTTCGTATAGCCGTATAGCGGCCACGCGAAGCGGTCTTGGCCTTTCGCGGGCAAGGTTGGCGTTGGCTGAGGCACAAACGCAGCTTGGGGATGGTAGATGTTGCCGGTGCGGTGCTTCTCATACAGGTAGGCCGCTAGGGCTCCACCGGCGAGTAGGAGCGCCGCTACGCCCACTATGGCCAGCCAACCGCGGGTGGAGCTTGGCAGCAGGCGAAATGGTCGCCCGCCGGTCATAGGTAAGACCTCAAGCTCAGGCGGCTAGCTTGCCGGAGGAGGAGTTGGACTCCGAGCTTGAGACCTGCGGCAGTTCCCCTGGGTTGGCTTCTAGCGACGATCCTCCGGCGCGTACCGGAGTTGAGGAGCGCCCAAGCAAAAGCGCTGTAAGCCGCCCGCCCGCGAGGATGAGCTGGCCGAAGCTAACCGCTGCCAGCGGGAGCAGCGTAAGGCCTGCAACGAGCGACACGATGTCATGGCCGTCTGCAATCGACCAGTTCCACAGCAAATAGTCGCCCGCGGTGAGCACGAGCAGGAAGACCAAGGCCCTGAGGCGCACGCCCACACCTTAGAGGGCTCCCGGGACGGTACGATGACCCCCGGTCCGCGGGCGAAGTGTTGTGGTTGCACAGAAGCCTTCCAAGCTCCTAGGGCGGGTTCGATTCCCGTCGCCCGCTTGCTTTACGGTCTCAGGTCGCCTGCTCGGCGTCAGGTAGGCTCTGGAAAAGCACCACGGGGAGTGGCGCAGTCTGGTAGCGCACCCGGCTGGGGGCCGGGCGGTCGCAGGTTCAAATCCTGTCTCCCCGATGAAAAGTCACAGGTTCAGAACCTTGAACCTCGTCGCGAACACTGGCGAAAGCCGCGAGAACACAGGGATTCTTGGTCGGTCGTTCTCGTCTGTTCCCGGCTGTTCACGGCACGCGGGGCCGCAGAAGGACCGCAGCGATGGGCGAAAGGGACCGCAAGCGGCGGCAGTCCAAGTGGCAGGTCGGTCGGCCCTTTCGATATGTGAGCGCTTACCGGGCATCGACTTCCAAAGAGGCGGCGCGCGCGCAAGTCAACGGTCGAGGACGCTCGGAGTAGGCTCATCGGCCCATGCCGATGCTGAGGCGGAGGAGGTCGCAGAGAGCGGTGGAGAGCCGTGCAGCGAGGCAGGCGTTGGCCTTCATTGCCGCGGTGCTTCTGCTCGACTGGCTTCTACCGGACGTGCTCTACTCATTGCTTGCGTGGGCGACGCTCCTGGGTGTCATCCTGCTCATGGCGCTGCTCGTCGAGGCGCTCATCGCGGCCTGCACCCAGCGGCCCCGCCCGCTGTGGAGGTGGTGCAAGCGAGCCGCGGCAACCGTAGCTGGCGCGTCTGCGCCGAACCAGGAGAGCCCAGCCGACGACGAGGAGTCTGTCGCTGAGCCCAGCCGGTCGCGGTGGGAGTTCTGGCTACTAGGTGGCACCATGACTCTGCTGGTATTCGGACTGCCGTGGGCGATGTGGGCGGCCGGCCCGATCGGAAATCACAACGCGATTCGAATAGTGCTCGGGCCCTACACGGCGCTCATCTTCCTGCTCGGGGCCCACCTCGCGCTGCTCGGATCGATCGTGTTCGGGTTGCGGTGGCCGCCGCTGTCGGCGCCCCGCTGGGTGGCTGCCCTCGGCGCGTTTGTGCTGTTCGAGGTGCTCGCGCTCGTCGCGATCTTCTCGGCCGCCTACGTGCAAGCGTTCCGCGAACACTCAACGGGCTACCTGGCGTGCTTCACGGCGCACAGCTTCAGTCACCTGGACGCGCTGTACTTCACTGTCGGGACGCTGTCGACAGCGGGCACCGGGACGATCATGCCCGCCTCCCAGTTCTGCCGTGGGATTGTGACGATCGAGATGCTCGTCGGTGTCGGCGTGTTGGGCGTGTTGATCGCCGGCGTTGCCGCGCAGCTCGTGTCGCGGTCGACTGATCTCGGCACGGGCCCGGACTATAGGCGCGCCTTGACCGCCGATGATCGAGCCGTGCGTGTGGCCCAGCAATTGGATGATGCAGGGTGGCTACCCTCGCCAGAACGTGAGGAGCGATCACGGGCGATCATCGACGGGCTGTCGACCGACGAGCGCGCCGCAGTCCGTGCCCTGCTGAAAGCTCGTGTGGCGCACGATGGGGTCGAGGACGAGTAGATCGCCGCCGTCTCGCCGATTTCTCGCCTAACCACCAAGGCACGTTTGATGGAGCGCTCGACGGAAGCCTGGCACGATGCCCTGGTAAACCAGACATATCCGTGATCCGAGCAGTTCTGCAGTCCGGACCGCCATCTAAGATCGCTCGCTACCAGCTGGTGACTATGCACGATCCGCACGCCTTCGCCAACTCGTTGAGCGCCAAGCTCGCGACACGTTCTCGCCACGTCTGCGTGCTGCTCGGCGCTGGCGTAGGACGGGCATGTGGACTGCCCGATGTGGCAGGACTTCAGGACGAGATCCTTGGGGCTCTGTCACCGGTCCAAAAGCCGCTTCTCGAGAGCCAACTAGTCGTTGGCAACATCGAGCAAGCTCTCAGTCGGCTGAGGCGAATCGCTGGTCTCCTCAACGGCGAGGACGAGACCGTCGGCGGCCTCACAGCCCAAGCAGCCAAGGATCTCGACACCGCGATTTGCGCTCAGATTGTTGCCTGTCTAGACGTCCAGCAGGCGGACCACGCACCAGCACTGCACTTCGCAAGCTGGGCTGGACGAGCCGAATACCACCTCCCGCTCGAGATCTTCACGGTCAACTACGACCTTCTCATTGAGACTGCTCTTGAGAAGCTCGGGATAGCGTATTTTGATGGTTTTGTCGGCGCGCTTCGGGCGAGGTTCCGGACCGATCTTGTTGAGGCCACGCCGTCCGACGCCGATGAGTGGCTGCCCAGTTTCCTCGTACGTCTCTGGAAGCTTCACGGCTCGGTGAACTGGGAGTGGGACCCCGACGGGCGGAAGGACGTCACCAGGCTCGGATCTTCGGTAGAGGCGGGCAAAGTTGCCGCCATATATCCGTCAGACACGAAGTACGACGAGTCACGTCGTGTCCCGTTCGTCGTACTCCAAGATCGCTTCCGTCGTGCTCTCTACACGCCTGAGAGTCTGATCCTTGCGATCGGCTACAGCTGGCATGACGAACATCTAAACGAGCTTTTGATCGAAGCCGCCCGTCGGCGACCGCGCTCGGAGATCATCACATTCACCCGCTCGAAACTACCCGACGCAATCACAGCGAACGCAACAAGCCTGCCGAACCTGCAAGCCGTGACTGCAAGAGAGGCAATTCTCGGTGGTGTTCAGGCGAGTTGGGATGCGCCTGAGGATCCGCTGCCAGGCGTTTGGAGGGAGGACAGCTTCGCGCTCGCTGATTTCCAACACCTTGCTGCGTTCCTAGCGCAAAACTCGTCACCGCAACCAGACATAGACCAAAGGCTCAAGATTCTGCTTGAGACGCTGGGCGGCGATGACTGAGCGCGACCCGACCTGTATCGGGCGGGTTCA
Source organism: Solirubrobacteraceae bacterium (assembly GCA_049278415.1). Taxonomy (GTDB): domain Bacteria; phylum Actinomycetota; class Thermoleophilia; order Solirubrobacterales; family Solirubrobacteraceae; genus Palsa-744. The sequence goes on along the minus strand of JBAPMC010000078.1, from coordinate 9,769 downwards.
ACATGTGCTCGGTGCGCAGGTGACGGTGGCGCTGGATCTGGACCTTGCTGGCGTCGCACCCATATTTCGTGGACGACTCCAGCCGATCGGACAAATTGGCTCACTCGTGCGAATACCACAAGGACTAGTTGATTTGATCGCGACTGTCAGCCTGCTGGGGATCGCTGAGTTGTCAGGTACACAAGCCCCGGCGGAGGTCGTTCAGACCGGTGAGCGTTGGTTGCAGGTCCAGCTTTTGGGCGAGATAGACCGAGGCACACGTCGCTTCCAGCGTGGCGTCGGCTCCTATCCGGGCTTGGATGATCCAGTTCACTTCGCGACTTCCGAGGATCTCATCGCCGTCTTTCCTCAGCAAGATCAAGATCATCTGCGCCTCGGATGTCTTGCTGCCGCCGAGGATGTGCCAGTCTGTCTGGATGCCGGACGGCTTGTCCTACGTCACGTTGCCGTGACCGGGTCGACTGGAGCTGGCAAGACGAGCGCCGTCGCGGCGCTCTTGCAAGGATTTGTGAAAGGCGGATGGTGTAACGCCAACATCGTCGTGATCGATCCGCACGGAGAGTACACACGTGCGCTGGAGCCACACTCGGCCACGCGTTCGGTGCTCGCGGTCGGTAATAGTCAGCTACGTGTGCCGTTCTGGGCGTTGCCCGCCGAAGAGGTCCTTCGAGTGTTCACAGGTGGAGGAGCAAGCGGGGCGACAACAGTTAAACGCTTCACGGAGCTGGTGCGCGTGGCGCGACAGCAGTTTGTCGAGGAAGCAAGCTGGCTGAAGCTCGACCCAGCAGCAGTCACCGCCGACACGCCAGTCCCATTTGACATTAAGAGTGTGTGGTTCGAGCTCGACTGTGAGAACAACGAGACCCGAGAGAAGAAGGCCGATCCCGCTACTGTCGCAATCGCGGAGCAAGGGGATGCGGCGACACTAAGGTCCAGGCGTTTCGTGTCCTACAACCCAGGTTCAGCTACTCCCGATAAGGCACCGACGTACGGTCTATACGGCAGTACGCCGGAGGTTCTCCGCCTTGGTCTTCTTGATAAGCGGCTCCAGTTCTTTCTGCATCCGGCACCCGATCCCGACGGCGCCACTGACCCGCTCGTTGCAGAGATGAGTGGGTGGCTTGGCGGCGACAAGCCGATCTCGGTCCTTGACTTCGCTGGCGTCCCCGACCAGGCCGCCGAGCTTGCGATCGGCGTTGTGCTCAATCTTCTATTCGAGATTGCCGTCCGCAGCGAGCCCAAGGGCCCAGGGATAGGGCGCCCAAGTCCAGTGCTAATTGTGCTGGAGGAGGCTCACAGATACCTCGGGGACACTGCTGTCCCAATCGCAGGAGCCGCGGCAAATCGCATCGCGCGGGAGGGGCGCAAGTACGGAGTCGGGCTGATGCTTGTGACTCAGCGGCCGTCGGAGCTACCGGACACGGCGCTGGCACAATGCGGCACTCTGATCGCCCTTCGCTTGAGCAATTCACAGGATCAGGGAAAGATCCGTGCTGCGCTCCCAGACAGCGTAGCTGGACTTGCGGCCGCGCTCCCTGCCCTGCGTACGGGCGAGGCTGTTATTAGTGGCGAGGCAGTTGTTCTACCTGTACGTGCCCTCATCGACTGCCCCGATCCATTGCCGCTTGCGGAGGATCCGTCGTTGCGGCCTTGGCGAAATTCCCAGTCAAGTCCAGATCTCGCTCAGCCACTCGCGGCATGGCGAGGAACCTATGAGGAGGCCACATGACTGAGCCCGAATGGATCGACATGGACTCAAGCAACGTAGAAAGTGCAGCTTATGACCCAGACGCCGAGGTAATCTATGTGAGGTTCCAAGAAGGCGGTGCGTATGCGTACGACCAGTGTCCGCCGCATGTGTGGGCGGAGTTCACGGCACCGGGTCAGTCCGCGGGCAAATATGTCAACAGTACGTTGAAGGACAAGCCGTGCCACAAGCTCGACATCTAAGGGCCTAGGCGCGCACAATATGAGCCTTACCGCGCATCTGAGACATCGCGATAGCCCCGTTCGCGAATGGTTTGCTGAGATCCTAGGGGGAACGCGCCAAGTCGTTGGCGCAGGCAACGATGTGTTGTGCGGGCAACCTCGTTCGCCATGTGTATTGCAGGCTCCTCCTGATTGCGACATCGGCCTGTCGGGCACGGCGATCGACTATCTGATCAGGGCGACCTTGGTGGGCGGTGCGCTCGATTGTACGGTGGCGACTGGCGGAGCGCAGCGGGTAGACGCTAGAAGCGCAAGCGCTGGTGTTCGCCTCGAGCGCGAAGCTGTAGCCATCATCAACGCGCTTGCCCCATGGAAAGGTGGCCATGACGCCGAGGAGTTGCGTGAGATCTGTCGCATGTGCATCGTGCTTGCTCGCTTCGATCAGTTTTTCCGCGCTGGCCTACAAGTCTGGGCCTGCGTTGGCGAGCCGCTGGTGGATCAGCCGTCGCTAGCCGCATACGCGGAGCGAGTTGTCCCGCCAGCCTGTCTGCTCGACCTGGAGACGATGGCTCACGCGGTGATAGAAGACCACGCAGATCTACGCAAGGCGAAGCCACTGATACTCAACCCCAAGTTCGACCTGAGCCTAGCCTTGGGTGGGGCCGATGGCGACCTGATAGCTGATAACACACTCTGGGATTTCAAGGCTTCTGCAAACGACACAAGCGTGTTCGGACGCGACGAGCTCTGGCAGCTCATCGGATATGCGCTCGCGGATCAGAGTGATACCTACAAGCTCGCGTCACTGGGGATAACCGCCATTCGCCGGCGTCGGAGGGTTTACTGGTCACTGCCAGAGCTGTTGGCCGAACTCTCGAATGAGCGGCGGCCTCTTACGCAGTGGAGGGCACAGTTTGCGGAGGCAGTGAGCGCCGCGAATGCAGCCCTCGTCTCGATGGCTCGACCAGGCATCATCGAGGTGCCGTCTCATCCCGCTTGACTGTATTGAGTCAGCATCGTCGTTAAGAAGAAAGCGTGCGCCGTACGGCGTCGAGCGGGATCATCAGTGTGCCGGATGCCAGGGGCGAGGGCTCGAACCCGAAGTGGCGGTAGAACGATGCGGCGCGATCATCGAGCGCGTCTACGGTGACTGCGCGTACGGCGAGCTGGTCGGAGGCACGTAGGACACGCTGGAGCGCGTCAAGCAGGAGGCTGCGGCCAAGGCCAGCCCCCTGGTACCGCGTTGTGACGGCGAGGCGTGCGATGAGCGCCACTGGGATCGGGAAGTGCCGGGAGAGCCCTTTGTTCACGGTGGATGTTGCTTGCTCGTGCTCAACTTGGGCCGCTACGAGGGTGTAGTAGCCGGCGACTTTGCCATCTGGCTCGGTGGTCACGAAGGTGCGGGCAGCATCGCGTTGCTGGTTCTGCCCTGCGTAAGCGGTCAGCCAGCGGTCCAGAGGTGCCTCGCCGCAGCTGAACTGATCGACGCGGTGTGCCTTGCGGTCGAACGGGGCGGTCGCGCTGAGCTGCGGCGTCACGCCTCGGGCAGGATGCTTGGCTTCTCGATGAGCCGCCGCAGACCTTGTTCGGAGGCTGGGGAGGGCTGCTCCAGTGCGGTGAGGAACCGCTGCGCCGATTCGTCGTCGAGGATGTAGCGGGTGCGCTCGGCGAGGGTGCGCTCGGCCTCGTGGCGGGCAGCTCGTCGTACGAACTCGCTCAGGGTCTCGCCGCTGGCGGCTGCTGCGGCCTGCTCTAGGTCGCGCTCCTCCTCGGTGATCCTGATCTCGATCCTGCGTGCCTTGGTCGGGCTGGAAGCCATAAGAGCAAGTGTACGGCATCCGTCCGGACAGTTGAGCGCATCGGCTCCAAGCATGTGATCGGCCCGGTACGTCTGTTCGATATGGCATACGCCGGGTCTGTCCGGGCGGGGCGACCGGCATTCGTGCGGCCTGAGGGACCGCAAAAAGACCGCAGAAGCCCCGAAAACCGCATGAGAAAGCCATCCTGTACCTTTCTCCCCGACTAGACGACGCTTATTTGAACCGCCACCAACATCGGCGGCGGTTCCGTTCTGGGGACCAGTTTCCGAGGCATTCTGAGGGTCTTGCTCGTCGCCGCCGATGAGGTCTGATGCGGTGAGGGTTGCGAAGGGCTCGGCTATCTCCGCTGTGTACGTCCTCGTCGTGGATGAATAGGCGTACAAAGAGAGCTTGGTTCCAGTGGAGGCGTAAATGGCCGGACGCTTTGGCGTAGGCGCGTGGGCAGCCGGCAAGGAGCTTGGTTCGCTGGTGGTTGAGGCCGGCAAGCCGTCGTTGCTGCGGGCCGTCTCTTGTTCGGCCTAAATACGCATCCTTGAGAGGGCTTGGTCCAGCTTGACACGGATTGCTTGGATGCGCTCCGGGTAGGGCTGACGCTTGCATAGGTGCGCTCCACCGCCCGCTCGATCACTTCGATTGGGATGTAGCGCTGGTCACAGCCGTTGCGTCTCATGCGTCCGATGCAGAAGAGCCGCCGTTGCCTTTGGTGAGCGTGAGCGCCGGTAGCAGCACGTACCCGAGCCTAATCACGATGAGGATTTTCGGGCTCATTTGAACTATTCACCTCCGCTGGTGCACGTCTGTCTTTTGCCTCCGTTGCATTTCGCTGCTTGGCCGTCGCCGCTATGACTTCCATCATCTGGTCGTAAAGCGGTGGCACTCCGGCAGCGTCACGAGCAGGCAGGTCCAGAATCTTTGGTCCCGCGAGATCCTGATGGCGCTCGAGAAGCTCACGGTGGCGGAGGATCATTTTGGCTAGTCCGCCGTGGAGGATCGGGTGTGCGCGAAGCTCGGTGCATATCGTCACCGTCTCGGACACTCTTAGGATCGCTGTGAGTGCGGCCTTCGGCCCGATTGCCAGCTCGTCGGTCTCCTCGACGTCTCGGTCCCACGCAGCTATGCCGCCCTGGGGTCGCGCATGGACCAGGCGGTTACGCGTTTTGAACAACAAAGTCAGATCCTGCAGCGGTTGCGCACCCCGCTTGAGCGGCAACTTTCCCGCACACGTCAGCTGTGTGCCTATCAGGAGCTTGTCGGGTGTGGGTAGCTTGTCTAGCGCATCGAAATCGGCTCGCGAAAGTAACTCGTCGAGCAGCTCGTTAGTGAATGCCTCGGCGGCGAGCGCCGCGAAAAGGACAGCCGACCGCAAGAAGTGCAGACGACGGTTATAGGCGTTCATGATCGCTTGTGGGGCCTCGAAGATTGAGTCGCGATGTAGCGCATCAACCGGAACCCAAAGGTCCGGGGGGTTTGCCGAGTGGTGGAACTCCTGAAGCGAGCGGTGCAGGTACATCTCGGCCTGTGAGGCCAGCCCGAAGGCCTCCTTGAGAGATTTCGGCTGGGTTGGCCGTGATCGGCTTCCCGCTGCCTGCCCCCGGGGCTCTTGACTGGTGGCCATTCTCGGAAGGTTAGAGGGATACCTCGGGCGCGTCCTCTCTGTGCTCCTCAGTCGTACCGTCGCAGTCCGTCCGTAGGATCGACGCATGAGCCCGACTGTTAATGAGGCTTCTCGCGAGGGATATGCACTTGCGTACCGTGAGGCCAGAATGGGGTTGGAGGATCAGGAGAGAGCGGTGGTAGAGCTCCGGGCCCGTGCGGGCGCGCTTATCGCTGCTGCCGCTATCACGACGTCCTTCTTTGGCGGCCAGACGCTCGTAAAGCACAGCATAAGCACTGCGGCGTGGATCGCGATCGGCTGCTTCGTGTTGCTTGGTTTCGCGGTGTTGCTGGTGTTGTGGCCGCGTCGGGACTGGGAGTTCTCACTGGCACCAGATCAATTCATCGCTACATACCTTGAGCCTGCGGAGGGGAAGCCCCTAGCGCTGCACCTGATTGAACGTGACCTGGCTCTGCACATGGGTCGCAGCGCCGAACAGAACCGCCATCGGCTCAGGACACTGATGGGCGTATTTCGTGTCGGTGCGGCGCTGTTGGTGGTCGAGGTTCTGGCATGGGTGGTTTGCCCTCGTGGTGCAGCGGTAGACTGGTAGCGATGACTGACAAGCCGACTCCGCACCCGTCTCCCGCGCCACCTCGCCCTGAGCCTGTGCGTCCTAGTCCTATGATCGGCGAGACACGCGGCGGGGGCAACGTGGGTCGTTAGCTTCGAGCGGCAGGCGCAGCGTCTCATGCAGGCGCTCAATCTGCTTGGTCCTCTCGTGGTTCAAATACCGTCCGGCCGCCCCGATTGTGAATCTGGCCTTCTGTTTGAGAAGGTCGTTTTGGGTGGGGGTTTGGGGTACAGGGTTAGAGTGAGAGTGAGCGATCTCAGCGTGGCGGACTTCTGTTCGTAGTTCTTTGCGAGAGTGAGGGCTTGCGTGATCGGTGCGTTCGCTTGTTCGCGGAAGCGGAACTTAAGCGCCAGTCCGTGCGGGTAGGTGACGACGAACCCATCAAGCGGCACTGTGGTTTGGGTGATGTGAACTGGAGTTGGCGTTAGGGTTTCAGTTGCACGGGTAGTGTCTTGTGCTGGTTGGCGAATGCTGACTCGACGTGTGTGCACTTGCCGGTGATCTGGATCTCGGGGTAGCGTTTGAGTGTCTCCTCGATCAGGATTCGCAACTCCAGTCGCGCGAGCGCGGTGCCGAGGCAGAAGTGCCGGCCACCGGCACCGAACGCTTGGTGCTCGGCTTCGCGCGTCAGGTCGAAGCGGTCGGGGTCCTGGAAGCGCGTCTCATCGCGGTTGGATGACGGGTACCACATGACCAGCTTCTCGCCCTTACGGATGTGCTGCCCGTGTAGCTCGGTGTCGTGTGTGGCGGTGCGGGCGAAGTGCGCGAACGCTGGGAACATGCGCAGTGACTCCTCGACTGCCGCCGGTATCAGCGAGGGGTCCTCGAGCACCATCCGTCGTTGCTCGGGGTTTTCCATCAGCGCGCGCATGCCGCTGCAGTAGGTCGCCTTGGTGCTGTCGTTGCCGGCGGCCATCAGTAGTAGGAACCCCATCACGATCTCGTGGTCCTCGAGCCGCTCGCCGTCGAGCTCGGCGTGCACGAGCACGCTCGTCAGGTCATCGGTCGGCGCCGCGCGTCGTTCGGCGATCAGCTTGCCGCAGCGCGCGAACACCTCGGGTACCTCGCGCTCCATCACGCTCTGCGCACCCTCCGGCGTCGCGTCCGGGTCGCCCGCGCCGACGATCGCGTTCATCAGGTTCGCCCATGCCTCATCGTCCTCGGGCGAGAGGCCCATGAAGCTGCCGATCACCCGCGCCACCACAGGCTGGGCGACGTCGCTGACCAGATCGCAGGTCTCCCGGGCGGGCGGGCCCTCCAAACGCTCGAGCACCTCGATCGTGATCGCGCGGATCGCGTCCTCGTGCTCGGCGATCCGCTTCGGCGTGAAGCCACGCTGGAACAGCGCCTTCAACCGGTCGTGCTTGGGCGGGTCCATCCCGATGAACATCGCCTGCTGCATCTCCAACGACAAGCCTGCATTGGATGCGGTGAAGCCGCCGACTTCGGAGGAGTAGGTCTGCCAGTCACGACTGACCTCGAACACGTCCTCGGCGGTCGTCACCGACAGGAAGCCGGCTTCGTCGGGAAACTCAGCGATGCCGCTTGACCAGTGAACCGGACACTCAGCGCGCAACCGCCTAAACAGCTCTAGCGGCGGCCCCTGCTGGAAGTGGGCACGATCAGCAACGCCCAGCTCGTCAAGCGGCGTCTGATCCTCGCTCGTAGTACTCAAGCGTCCTCCCGTCTTGACTTAGCTTGATCTACAAACGAAGCCTACTCTTCGGGCTGGCCGCCACCCACAGGCTTCGGCGCGTCGCCGTCTCATGGGGCACCTGCTCCTGTCCGTTACTCCTGAAGCCTCACGGCTTTGAGGGCCTCCTGACGGTCGACGAACATGCGAACGTGGCTGATCTTGCCGTCGATCAGGTCGTACACGTTCGTTTGAGGCCATGCCATGCGAATGCCGCTGGCTCGGCCTGTGGAGTTATTGCGCAGGAACGCGATCACCCGCTTACTATCGACCTCTTCCACGCCGTCAAGCTCCATCCGGAAATCGGGTGAGGCTTCCTCGACGTCCGTCAGGAAACGCCTGATGCCGTCGATTCCTTCGTACACCCCTCCAACGGCGGCCATTGGCGTCTCCAACTTGACGTCCTCAGTGCAGCAGGCGCGATAGCTCTCGATGTCCCTCGCGTTGATCGCCGCGATCGCGCGCTCAACCAATCTCACGTTCTCCTGCGGCATCACCTACCCCGCTCCTGCGCGAGGCGTTCGGCGGCAGCACGGGCCTCGTCGACCTCGGAGATCGTAAGGCGTGCGATCAAGCCTCCTACCCAGACGAATACCCATCCCTCGCGTTGTCGAAGGTGACCGGCGCTGCCAGCCGGACGACCGTTCTGAACGACCACGGCAAACACAACCCCATTGCCGAGGTCGCGGACTTCCTCAAGCCCGAACTCCAACTCCTCGTACATGCCAAACCAGTCCTCGAGGAAGCTGCGAATGGCCGCCCGCCCCTGGAAGCGGTCCCCCAACGCCCTCCCATCGAAGTTCGCATCTTCAGAGAAGCTGCTGGCCGCCGCGTCGAGATCACGACGATTTGCAGCCTCAAACGCCCTGCCCAAAAGCTCAACCGGATCGGGGGTCGTGGACTCCTCAGACATCAGGCAACGAAGTATCACGCAGACCCTGTGGCTACCGCCTTGTGAGGCTGAGCGAGCGTCGACCTGGACCCGAGCAGACGCCCGAGTTGGACGATATGCAAGTTCGCGCCCACCAAACGCTCAGACGCCGGCATGCGGGGGATCGGTGATACTCGCAGGGATGTCCATGACTCTTGCGATCTTGAGTTGAGCGCTATGGGTTGCTGTTCGGCGTGTTCCGCTGAGAGTCCCGCCGAGGCGCGGTTCTGTATGGCGTGTGGAGCACCACTTGAGCGGCGTTGCGAGTCGTGCGGTGAGCCGGTGCCCGAGGAGGCACGCTTCTGTATGACTTGCGGCACTCCGCTGAATGCGGCGAGCGCCGCAAGCAAGCCAGCCGCGAAGCAGAGCACTGCTGTTGACGCGGATGCGCCACGTGTCGCTCTTGCACCACCAACGTTTGATGAGCGCCGCATGGTAACGGTCCTCTTCGCGGACCTGTCCGGTTACACGGCTGTCGCGGCGAGGCTGGACCCCGAGGCCGTGAAGCGTCAGCTTGAGCGGATTCTCGGGCGTCTACAGGAGGAGGTCCTTGCCTACGGTGGGTATGTCGACAAGTTCATCGGCGACAACGTGATGGCGATCTTCGGCGCTCCGGTCGCGCACGGCGATGACCCCGAGCGCGCGGTGCGCGCCGGCCTGGGTATGCAGGCCGCGATGGGCGAGGTCAATGAGCCGTTGGCGGCCCAGCACGGGGTCACGTTCGAGCTGTGTGTGGGTATCAACACGGGCGAGGTGCTCGCGGGTCACGTCGGGGACAGCTACACGGTGATCGGCGACACCGTGAACGTGGCAGCGAGGCTTCAGGCGGCTGCGCATCCTGGGAGCGTGACCGTCGGCGAGGCGACCTACCAGGCAACCCGCGAGACGATCAACTACAGCGCTCTGGCGGAGCCGCTGGCGCTCAAGGGCAAGACCGAGCCGGTCCCTGCTTGGGAGGCGATTGGCGGCGACGGGCAGCCGGCGAGCGCCACCTCGGCGGGCCTCGTGCGAGCTCCACTCGTGGGCCGCGCCGCCGAGCTCGTTCAGCTCCACGATCTGCTCGCGCGGGTGCAGCGCAAGCGCGGACCGCATCTGGCGACGGTCATCGGCGATCCGGGCGTCGGGAAGTCGCGGCTTGTGCGCCAGTTCGAGCAGGAGCTGCACAGTG